>NZ_LABY01000072.1 GCF_001043975.1 Methylobacterium variabile | reverse complement strand
TTACTATGGGCTCCTCGCCCGATTGCTAACCTGCTCATGAGTCCTCGACCCTCTCGGGCCGTAGGCGCGCACGCGCGACCGCACGCCAACCAAAATTCGTCGACGAATTTTGGTTGGGCCTTGCAGCCGGAATGTCGAGGGCTTAGACTCCGAGTGCTTAAGTCGAAGATCTGCCCCCTCGTGGGGTTGCAAGAGGCCGGGCCCTGCAAGGCCCGGCCTCTTCGCGTATGCGCTTACGACATCATCAATCCTGTGCCCCGGCACCGAAGCCGGGCCTAAGGCCCAGGTTCGCACGGATCGGCAGGACGGCGCAATCCCCGATATTCACACTTATTAACAAAAATGATGCAAGCTTTCATCATTCTATAATTGTTGCAAGCTCACTTCTTGCGTCTATCGTATTTTTTTGCAACTAGATCAATGCCTTGCTCGATAAGCTCGGCGATTGAAAGTCGAGTTTCGCCTGCAAGGCGCCGCACGATGTCGTGGTGATCCGCCGAGATCCGCGTCGCCAGGGGGGTCCGATCGGTGCGCCGCAGGCTGCGGCCATCGACTCGGCCGTCGACTCGGCCCGAGGTTGACCGACCCGTGAGATCTCGCGTGCGCTCTTGCCGGGGAGGCTGTTGGCGAGGGGTATCCTCCTCCTCGTTGTCGAACTCGGGCTCAAGAACGAGATCGGCGGTGACAGGCTCAAGCTCGGGCAGGGGATCAGCGGCGACGGGCTCGGCGGGAGCTTGGGGCTCGGAGTCCTTCTCGATGCGGATGGGCGCCAGTGACGATTCAATGGGCTGGGGCTCTGCCGCCGCGGCCTCGGGCTCCTGGTCTACCGTAGGCGGCTCGACGGGCACCGGATGTGTCGCCGATCTCGCAGCCAGTGCTGCTACCTCAGCAGCGACAAGGGCGTCGAGGTGTGCCCTTGCACTCGCTTTCCTGTCGATCGCTTTTTTTGCCACCTCTTACCCCTTGAAAAAACGAGAGAACTCTTTGGTTTCAAAATCTAGTTGCAAGCTTCCATCATTTTTTTGATGGTGTCGGCAAGCGCCTCGTACTCCCGCACGGCCGCGGGAAGCGCGACCGGGTCCCCGTCCGAGATCGCGTCCGAGATCGCAGCACGGGCGCCGATAGCGGGACCCACCGGCTCGCCGAGGACCGCCAATGTCTCTGCGAGATCGCGACCGGAGAGCGTCCGGCGGTCGACGCGGCTCGGTACGACCAGGGTGAGAGGTCGACCATGTGCGGCTCGTTGATGACGAGCGAGCGCTACGGTTGGCGCCGCCCCGCGCGAGTCGAGCAACCCCGCTCCGACCGGGATCACAACGAGGTGGGCGAGGCCGAGGGCGGCGCCGTAGGTCGGGCCGCGGACGCCGGGCGCATCAATCACGGCGATGTCGTGCTCGGCTGCCGTGTTCTGAATGGCGACGATCCAATCCCCGATGTCCTGGTCCGCGTAGAGCGGGATGGCGACAACAGAATAGGGCAGCCGCCCGAGGCTGCCGATCGCCGCCGCATGTCCCTCCGGATCGGCGTCGATGAGCACGACTCGCAGGCCACGCCGGGCGTAGACCGCGGCGAGGTTGATTGCCGTCGTCGTCTTACCAACGCCACCTTTAGTTGATACCAACGCGATGATTTTTAACATGTTTTTCGTTCACCGCGAGAGATAGAAGCTAGAAGCTATCATACTGATGGCATGGCTGTCAGTACGCGCGAGACCTGAACGGCTGACCACCGGCCGCCCCGCACGGTCGGGATGCCGCGGGTGTCGAGAGCCATCGCGATTTCGCGCAGGCTGGCAGCGTCGGTGGCGCGGATCTCGGCGATGACTGGCACGAGGTCGGTAGCGCGCCGAGACGCTTGAGCCCGCCGAGCCGTCGCGCTCGCCACACACCCCTTGGCGCTATCGACAGAGAAGATTGCCCCGATCGCCCCCGAGCTTCGTCCCACGTGCTCTGGCGGGGGCCAGCGCCGCCGTCGTAAGGGCCGAGACCATCACGTCTTGTATTCGGCGAGGGTGCGTTATGTTGCTATTTTGCAACACAAAAACCGGATTGCCTGGGCAACCCGGTTATTCATCGCATCTTCACTGGCGTCTGAGTTGACGGCTTCACCGTTTCGTGAGACATACGAGCGTGGCCTTTCTCTGCCAAGAAAGACCATCCACCATCCGCCCTGCCAAGGCGGGTCCCAAAACGCCCTAACCAGAAAGGGGGTGAAACCTAAATGCTCAACGCCTTCATTGGCCTGCTCTACGTGCTGCTTGGCCTGTCGTACATCGCTGGCTTCCTGCTCGGAGCCACCCACTAACATCAACCAGTCACCGGTCCTTATGGACCCTCTCACCTCTGGTGCG
Source organism: Methylobacterium variabile (assembly GCF_001043975.1). Classification (GTDB taxonomy): domain Bacteria; phylum Pseudomonadota; class Alphaproteobacteria; order Rhizobiales; family Beijerinckiaceae; genus Methylobacterium; species Methylobacterium variabile. The sequence goes on along the minus strand of NZ_LABY01000072.1, from coordinate 6,090 downwards.
GCTGCCATCCGCATCAGGGGTTTTTTCGTGCTTGGTTCCTAGCCGGACCATATGGGGTCGGTTGACACCGTGTCAACGGAAATCTCATACTTTCTGGGCATCTATCTTTTAAAGATGCGGTTTTTAGGGTTGACATAGCCAAGGTATGCCCGCCCTCGGAGGATAGTTTGTGAAAAAGCCTCGTTTGCCCTTCGACCGGTTTATGATCCCAGAACCAATTCCGACCCCGGAGCGGGAGAGCGAGCCTCCAGCTAGGGTCCCTATTCCCTCAATCGAAACCCTTTCGTTCATCCCCCCCCTACCCCCACCCACAGACGATCCAGGCCCAGATCCAACTGAGCCCGTGATCGCAGTGCTCACGGAACGAACGCTTGATCGGGTTCTCAGCGATGGAGGAACGGCCGCTTGGACACTCAATCGCTCAGTCGCGCGTCGGCACCGGTATGTCGTTTGCGTTCGAAGTGCCCCCTTCACATCGAAGAGCGAAGATGCGCCACCACACGGATCGGCATTTTTGATAGGACGAATACAAGACATAGTTACTGCGCCGGAAAATAGTAAGAAGTGGCTTATAAGATTTAGTAGCATTTCACCTATATTATTTCATAATTCATGGAAAAAATGGAGAAATCCAGTAAAATATACAAGCCTTGAAGAACTCGGAATAACAGGTTCACACAAGTTTTTTTCAGTTAGATCTTTGAGAGCTAGAAATAATTTAATAAAATCTAATCAGAGTGTTCCTTCTAAGAGTGTTCCTTCTAAGCAAGAAACTTCATTTAATGATATTCAAATTCAGAAAAATGCGATCGAAGATGCCAAGTCCAAGCTTGCAAATGTTTTCGGAGTTTCTGTCGATGCAATCGAAATTAACATCAAATTATAAAATACATTCATACTAAAGAATGGTGATGATGCGCCGTACTTGGACGGCGCTCCAACGGCCGCCCCGCACGGTCAGGATGCCGCGGTCGTCGAGCGCCGCCGCGATCTCGCGCAGGCTCGACGCACCGGCGGCACGGATCTCTGCGATGATCGGCGCGAGATCCGCGGCACGGCTGGTAACGCGGGTCTGTACTGCGATGGCCGCCTTGGCCCTCGCCTCGGGGGAGACGGTGGCGCCCCGATCTCCCCCAAGCTTCACCCCGCGGGCCTTGGCCGCAGCGAGCGCGGCCTTGGTCCTGGTCGAGATGGCGCGACGCTCTTCGTCGGCGACGAGAGCCATGATGCCGACCGTCAGCCGATTGGCGTGAGGGTTGTCCGCGGCCACGAATTCGATGCCCGCCTTCTCCAACCCGAGGAGGAAGTGGGCGTCGCGACTCAATCGGTCAAACTTTGCGATCAAGAGCTTCGCTCCGTGGAGGCGGCAGAGGCGCAGAGCTTCTGCGAGCTTCGGGCGATCCGCGCGCTTGCCGCTCTCCACCTCGACGACTTCGGCGATGAGCGTCCAGCGCCCGCCGGTGAGATAGTCGGTGACCGCCTTGCGCTGCGCCTCCAAGCCGAGACCGCTGTCGCCCTGGCGCTTGGTGGAGACGCGGAGGTAGCTGACGAACCGCATCCGTTACAATCCAATCGACGTTCGTTGCTTCAGATGTAACAGCAACCGGCGGTCGTTCGTCAAGAACTGTTCTGCGCTTTTTCTGTGGTTCACCAAGATTAACTAAAGGTTCTTCAGCGGATCAAGCTCGACATGTCGACGATCTGGGCGAATTCGATCGCGAATTTCGCAAGCTCGGCTTCAAGTCTCGACGTCTAGGAGCCCCAGCCCGGGCCCGATGAACTTGGCGACGGGATGATCCCCTATGGGTTGCGAACAGCCCCTTGCATGGTCAAGCTTTCCGGGCTTGAGCCCGAAAATCCCCAGGCCCGGACCGATGAACTTGAGCGTCAACAGAGCGGCAAGCTGACGCAGGGTACAGGTTCACGCTCCTCTTAGATGTCGTTCCGTACCGTTCCTTGCCGTTCCCAACCGTTCCTTACCGATCAGAGCACTTCGTTCCTCCGATCGTCGTGCTGGGACACAGATGGGGATAATGGTTGCGCATCTTCTGAAAATTTGGATAGATCCCGAAGGGATGTCCCACCACACCAATTTAATGGAGTGGTGCGACCTATGCCCCGTGATATCAAGTCGAAAGCGACGAACCCCAAGGTGTCGTTCAAGCTCATGTTCGGCTTGATCGAAGGGAGCGGTGACGGCGTGCTCGGGATCATCGCCGTCGTTTTGATAGTGTTTGCGGTGCTGCTTGCCCATGGCTACGGGGTGTTGTGAACCTCTGGTCCAAAGCCGTTTTCCAGTATCGACGATCTGGCGCATTGGAAGCGGGTTGAGGTCGACGCTCAAGATCACCAAAGCCCGCGAGCCAATCCGGCGAGAACGGCAACGACGACAACGAGCATCGCCCCGATCGCAATGGGCCCCTCGGCTTCGCCCGACACGATACCCCAGATCCGCAAGACCAAGCGATGCTTTGTAGGGCGGCGTCGAGACATAGGCACAACTCTCCATTGATCGATCGATCATTGAAGAGGGCGGCATCCCTTCGGGATCTTCGCTGAAATTCGTGACGGAGTGCAAGAGCCCCCCACGTAAAAACCGTCAGGACCAAGACAGCTTCGCCCGTCGCGCAAACGGTCGCTCTCGCACGAGATCGTCGCGCCCCGTCTCGAACCGTCGCAATCCGTCGCCGTTCGTCACGGCAAAGAGTGCGGGCCGAGAGGTCCTGCGTCAGCATGCCGCTCGACGACAAACTCGCTTCAGGGCCGCGAGAGAAAGCCGATCAGGAAATCCCCGTGCCCGACCAGGACGCCGCGCGCATCCCGCGCGATCCGGCGCCGGGTGATCGACTGGCGCTCGATGTAGCCGATGATCTCTCCGCGCCGGTTCCGGATTGGCTCGCGCGACATTTGGCTCTCCAAGCGGCATGATAAATACAGAGACAACAACTACATTGTCTTGAAAAATGAACACAAGAAAAAAAATCCTGAATTCACCCATCACCCCACGAATTCTCTGTGACCGTCTACAAATGTGCGGGTCCACGACCGCAGACGGGTGGACCCACTACTGCCGCAGTGCCGGATGTTGCCGATGCAGGTCGTGGCGCGCACGGACGATGGGCGAGAGGATCGGCCAGTGGGCCGATGGCCTAGGCGGCCATCGTGTGCGCTCGATCGTCATGACGACGCGCCGGTGTAGCGATCCCGACGACGTGCTCGATGCGGTGGCCGACGTGCGCCGTCGCGCCCGGCAGATGCTCGATCGGCGGCAGCGCGAGGACAGCGAGCGCTGGGGCGGTCTGCGGCTGTGGGCCGTCGCCATCCCCGCCTACGCGCGGGGCGAGTGGACAGCCACGATCACCGGCGTGGTCGATCTGGCTAGGGCCCCCGAGGTCGCCGTCGAGGATGCCTTGAGCAGCGTCACCGCAACGCGAATTCGCGCGCTCGCAAATCCGCTCCTGGCCCGAGACGTGCGGGCCCACATCGTCCGCGCGATCTCGACGACGGCGACCATCCGCGAGGCGGGCCCCGATGGGGTCGCCGAGTGGTACTCGGCCGTCGATAGGGCGGGCGCAGGAGGCTGGCGCGCGATCACGTGGGCACGTGGGTGCCGAGCGGGGGCGGATCGATGACCCGCCGGACCAGGACGATCCGGGAGGGCGACGCCAAGCGCGCCGCGGCCCGCGCCGCCAAGGCTACGTCCGCGATGGCCGATGAGACGGCCCGCCACCGCGTGGCCATGCAGGACATCGCGGCGCGACGATCGGAAGCCGCGCTGCGGCCTGATGCAGCGGTCCGCGCCGCGGCGCTCGCCCGCGTGGCGGCAGCCGCTGCCAAGGAGCAGCAGCGACATCAGGCCAAGACCAAGTCGATCAAGACGATGAACAACAAGAAGTAAAACATGAAGTTCCAGAATTTATACCTACTACACGAGCGTATCGCCCGCATCCCGCGTGATCCTCACGGACCTATCCTTGATCGTCTAGAGCACGTCGTCAAGATTAAACCGCCGATTGGCGAAGACGACTATGATCGTCTCGCCGATGCTCGGGAGTGGTGTCGGGAGCATGTCGACCACGATCGAGGACATCTATGGTCTTGGCGTCGAGTCGTTGAGACGGATGCAGTCGAGGTATCTTTCTCATGCGCGTTTGAGGCTGTCATGTTCAAGATGGTCTTTGGATAAATTTCCATAGAAATGGCATTGGGGTCTTTCTCGGAAAGCCCCTGGACCATCATCTCTGTGGTGGCCGATATGTACTCCGGTAGTTTCTCGGCGCCCGCGGCTACATGACAATGCCAGCTACGGGGGGGTCGCCGAGTCTTTTCGTCGATTTTAAGTCCGCGCGTGCCGCCCGACGATGACCATCCGGTCGGCATCAGGGTCGCGCGGGTCGAGGTCTTTGGTCGTGTAGGACGACCATCCCATCAGATCGTTGATGGGCTTGACTGATATTGTCCGCTTTCCGGGCGCAGAACACCAAATTTCTTTTATCTTCTGTGCGAACATTTTTTTGTTGTCTTCCGGCACGCGCCACGCTAAATGCACGTGCAAGTTGTTATTTTTATTTTCGACACAACCTATATAGGTTGTGCGCCGCGCAGGTGGGCGTTGGTGGAAATAGGCACCGTAAAGTCGTCGATCGAGGAAGCCGTGCAGATGGTCAAGATCTGCCGCGACTTTTTCAAGAACGACTTCGTACCCGCGCATGTGGTTGTTATAGGCGAGCGTCACCGCGTAGTCCGGCTGCAAATCTCGGATCGCGAGCGCCCAGTACTGGCGATATGCGTCGGGTGTCATCAAGTGCATGTCAAGATTTACTTCGGCGATATATGCTGAAAAATCTGTCCTAAACTCATAGGTTGTATGAAATCATGTTGATCGCCTTGGACGTGCATCTGATCGACCGGCGCCGCGGGCGCGTCCAGGTTGAGGACGGGCGGACCCTGCGGGTCGTCGCCAGCGGCGATCACCACGGGCGCCCATGCTCGACCATTGTCGCCAGCTATGCTGTCGCGCTCGACGACGACGGCGCCTACGCCATCGACGCGACGCGCATGACGGCGCACCCGCTCGGAGCGGTGGCGTCGTCGATCATGGGGGGCGGGGTGGTGGTGGAGTAGCTGGGCGTCAGCGACCCTCCGCCGATCGCGATTCGGGCGCTGCCTGCGCCGCTGCTCTGCCTCCCGGTAGCCTTTGCGCCGGTGCCGCTGGCCGCTGGCCGTTCTTAATGAGTCTTTGAGTATTCGTGGGTTTCGCAAATTTGCACCCACTCCCCCGAGGGGTGGATGACTGCTTGAGACGCAGCCAGGATGCCCACTCGGCCGAAACGATGCGAACGATATTGGTGTCGGACCGCGTGGCGGTCAGACGGCGCTCCTCGACCGTCAGGAGGCCGTGCGCCCGGGCTTCGCGGAGGGCGTTGCGCACCACGGTCTCGCACACGCCCGCCAGGGCAGCGATTTGGCCGATGGGTAGGCGGCAGTCGCCCCTGGCCTGGGCCTCAGCCGCGACGACGGAGAGGGCCGCAATCTCGCCGGGCGTGTGGCGGGCCGCCAGGGCGGGGGACAATCGCCCGGATGCCGCCCACCGGCGGCGGCGCTCTAGGCTCTCCTGCGATCGCGGCGCCGATCCACGACGCGCCGCCGCCTGCGATGCGCGGCGCCGATCGGCCGTAGCTCGTTCCTCGGCCGCGTCCTGGGCATGAGTGGTCAGGATTTGCTTGCGTGTCTCGAACAGCGCGGAAAGCGCCGTGGCCTCCGCCTCGACGATGAGCCCGGCGCCGTAGGCCCGCCACATCAGTTCGTCGAGCGCCTTGACCTTCTGGATCGTCGTTGCGCCTTCGAGCGCCCGCCGGATCTCGGCTGTCGTCTTGTACTCGACGACGGCGACGCTTGCAGTATCCGCGCCTGTACTATGGGCTCCTCGCCCGATTGCTAACCTGCTCATGAGTCCTCGACCCTCTCGGGCCGTAGGCGCGCACGCGCGACCGCACGCCAACCAAAATTCGTCGACGAATTTTGGTTGGGCCTTGCAGCCGGAATGTCGAGGGCTTAGACTCCGAGTGCTTAAGTCGAAGATCTGCCCCC
>NZ_LABY01000071.1 GCF_001043975.1 Methylobacterium variabile | reverse complement strand
GCGGCCGAACAGGTAGCCCTGGGCCTCGTGGCAGGCCTCGGCGTCCAGGAAGGCGAGCTCGGCGCTGGTCTCGACCCCCTCGGCCAGGACCGGCAGGCCGAGGCCCCGCCCGAGGCCCAGGACGGTGCGCACGATCGTGGCGGCCTGCTCGCTCGTGTCGACCGAGCGGGTGAAGGAGGCGTCGATCTTGATCTTGTCGAACGGGAAGGCGCGCAGGTTCGACAGCGACGAGTAGCCGGTGCCGAAATCGTCCATCGCGATGCGCACCCCCAGCGCCTTGATCCGCCGCAGCGTCGCCAACGCCCGCGGCAGGTCGCGGATGAGGGCCGTCTCGGTGATCTCGAGCTCGAGGCGGGCCGGCGCGAGGCCGGTGGTGAACAGGATCTCGTGGACCAGCTCGGCGAAGCCGGGGGCGTGGAGCTGGACCGCCGAGACGTTGACGGCGATGCGCAGCTTCCTGTCCCAGGAGGCGGCCTCGCGGCAGGTCTCGCGCAGCACCCACTCGCCGATGCCCAGGATGCTGCCGGTCTCCTCGGCGATCGGGATGAAGCGGTTCGGGGGCACGGTCCCGCGCACCGGGTGCTGCCAGCGCAGGAGCGCCTCGAACCCGACCGCCTCGCCGCTGCCGATGCGGGTCTGGGGCTGGTAGACGACCCGCAGCTCGCCCCGCTCGGCGGCGTGGCGCAGGTCGTGCTCGAGGGAGCGCCGCTCCCGGATCTGGACGCCCATCCGGGCCTCGTAGAAGCGCAGCCGGCCGCGCCCCTCCTGCTTGGCCCGGTAGAGGGCGGTGTCGGCCTGGACCATCAGGATCTCGGCGTCCTCGCCGTCATGCGGGTAGAGCGCGATGCCGAGGCTCGCCGCCGCGATCGCCCCCGCCGGTCCGGTGTCGTCCTGCCGCAGGGCGGCGAGGATCGCCTCGCCGAGGGACTCGGCCGCCCCCGCGTCGAGACCCGGCGCCAGCACCGCGAACTCGTCGCCGCCGAGGCGGGCCAGCATCTGCCCGGGGCCGAGCACGCCGGTGATGGCGGCACAGACGGAGCGCAGCAGGGCGTCGCCGGCGGCATGGCCGAAGAGGTCGTTGACCTCCTTGAAGCGGTCGAGGTCGGCGCACAGCACCGCCAGGGGCCGGCCGGCGGCCTGGGCGAGGGCGATCTCCTGCGCCAGCCGGGCGTTGAAGCTGGCGCGGTTCGGCGCCCCCGTCAGGGCGTCGTGGTGGGCCAGGTAGGCGATGCGCGCCTCGGCGCGCTTGCGGGCCCGGAGATCCCGCACCGCCACCGCCGCGTGCGGACGGCCCGCGAAGTCGATGACGCGGCGGATCACCTCCACCGGCACGAGGCTGCCATCCGCCCGGCGCAGCTGCGCCTCTGGCGCCTCCGCGCCGTCGGCCAGGACCGTCTCCGCCGGCTCGCCGAGGATGCCCGACAGGGTCGCGCCGGTCAGCGCCTCGGCCGGGCAGCCGACGAGGTCGGCGAAGCTGTCGTTGACGGTGACGATGCGGTCGTCGTCGCACACGACCAGGCCCTCGGCGGCGGCGTTGGCGAGGCCCCGCATCCGGTCGCCCTCGACGGCCGAGCGGCGCTCGTCGCGCAGGTGCAGCCACAGGCCGGCAAAGGCCAGGACCAGGATCGTGATGCTGGCGAGCGCCACCGCCACGGCGAGGATCTCGGCCGGCACCGCGGTGCCGGACAGGGCCACGACCGGATCCGGCACGATGACGGCGGCGGCCATCGCCGTGAAATGCAGCCCGCAGATGCCCGCCACCATCAGGAGGGCGCCGGCAAGCTTCGCCCGGGGCGAGCCCTCGCGCAGGGCGGTGGCGAGCGCCAGGCTGCCGAGCCCCGCGCCGGCCGCGAGCGCCACCGCGACGAGGGTCCCGTTCCAGGCGACGCGTCCCGCGACCTCGAAGGCCGCCATGCCGGTGAAGTGCATCGCCCCGACGCCGAAGCCGATCTGCGCGCCGCCGAGCCAGGCGGCGCCCGGCAGGTCCGGCCGCAGGGCGATCCAGAACCCGGCCGCCGTCATGCCGGTCCCGATCATCAGGGACAGCCCGGTCAGGCCGAGGTCGTAGGCGCTGGCGGTCCCTGGCGCGAAGGCCAGCATGGCGATGAAGTGCGTCGCCCAGATCCCGGTCCCTCCGGCCAGGGCGGCGATCGCGAGCCACAGCCGTCGCGTCCGGCCGGCATTGCGGCGCGCGTGGTCGAGGAGCACGAGGCTGGTCGCGGCGGCGAGATTACAGACGACCGCCGCCAGGAGAACCAGTTTCATGTCGTGATTGCGAACGATGCAATCGTAGAGGGTCGTCACGGTTGTTCTCGCTGTGCCGGTTGGCCTGCACAGCGACGATGGGGGGAAATTCCCAACGAACCTTGTTAGTGCAGAGATGTCGGGTCCGGATCCAGCCCACGTGGTGAATGCTGCACTAACCGATCGCGCGAGCGACATCCTCGCCGGTCCGACCCCTTGGCCGGTGCCGGCTCCCACCCGATATCTGGCCCCGAGCGACGAACGGACCGAGCACGATGCAGAACGAGGAGCCGGGCGCCCCGGCACGGCCGACGCTGGACGAGGACACCATCGCCTTCGCGGGCCGGGTCTTCCAATACGCCCGCCTCGGCCATCGCGAGGAGCTGGGCGAGCTCCTGGGCATGGGCCTGCCGCCCAACCTGCGCAACGACAAGGGCGACACGCTGCTGATGCTCGCGGCCTATCACGGCCACGTCGAGACCGTGGGCGTGCTGCTGGCGCACGGGGCCGACCCGGAGGTCGCCAACGACCGGGGCCAGACCCCCCTGGCGGCGGCGGCGTTCAAGGGCGCGATGCCGGTGGTGGCGGCCCTCCTCGACGGCGGGGCCGCCGTCGACGGCGCCGGGCCCGACGGGCGCACCGCGCTGATGACGGCGGCGATGTTCAACCGCATCGAGATGGTGGAACTGCTGCTCGCCCGCGGCGCCGACCCCGGCCGCCGCGACGCGGCCGGCCACACCGCGGAGAGTGCGGCCCGCGCCATGAGCGCCCCGGATACCCCGGATCTCCTGGCCCGGGCGGCCGCGACGCCGAGCCGGAACGGCTAGACCGCCGGCGGCGCCTTCGGGGCCATGAGCCCGCGGCGGGCCTCGATGGCCTGCCAGGCCATGAGCGCCGGCACGCCCAGCACCACGTCCGGCACCCGCTTGACCAGGGAGAGGGCGAGCGCGGTGTGCGGATCGATGCCGAACAGGCTGCCCAGGAGCACGAAGCCGCCCTCCTGCACGCCGAGCCCGCTCGGGACCGGGAAGGCGGCGGACTTGATCGCCTGGCTGAGCGATTCGAGCACCACCGCCTCGGCGAGGGTCACGCCCTCGATGCCGATGCAGCGCAGGGCGATCCAGATCTCCAGGGCGCCGAGGAACCAGGCCGCGAGGTGGAGCAGGCACCCCTCCGTCAGGGGCAGCCAGCGCCGGCGGTCCCAGACCGCGTCGAGGGCAGCCTGCACGCCGCCGCCCGCCGGCGCCGTTCCGCCCTCCGCCGCGAAGCGCCGGGCGAGGGCGGACACACGGCGCTCGATCAGGCCGGCGCCGCCGTAGCGCTGCACGGCGAAGAACGCCGCCAGCACCACGCCGCTCAGGACCAGCCCCTTGGCGCACCAGGCCGCCAGCGTCGCGGCCTTCTCGCCCTCGAGCTGCGACAGCAGCAGCACGCCGGTGAGGGCGAACAGCGCCTCGGTGACGACCTGGAAGAACATGTCGACCAGGATGCCAGCGGCGCTCGCCGCGCCGGTGACGCCCCAGAAGGTGAGGAGGCGCGCGCCCAGCACCTCGCCGCCCACCGAGGCGACGGGCAGGAGCACGTTGACGCCCTCGCGCACGAAGCGCAGCAGCACGAAAGGGCCGGCGCTCACGCCGGTGAGCCCGGTGAGGATCCGGGCCCAGGCGATGCCGCAGAGCCCGATGATCAGCACCCGCACCAGCACCACGGCGACGATGCCGGCCAGGCCGACCCGCCCGAACGCGTCCGCCACCGCGCCGACGTCGTTGGAGGCAACGAGCCAGAGGGCCAGCGCCACGCCGATCGCGGCGCCGAGGAGCGGCACGCGCCGCAGCAGGCGGCGGCCGAGGCTGGGGCGCGGCTCCGTCCTGCGCGCCGCGGCGTCCGGTGCCATCACGGCTCGTCGGCCCGCGCGGGGAGCAGGGCCTGCAGCATCGCCTCGGGCGCGAGCCCGGGATCGAGCACCAGGAGGCGGCCGGCGCCAAGGGAGCCGGCGGTGGCAAGCGTCAGGCTGCGCTTCGGGCACAGGCCGAGGCAGCCGGTCTCGACCACCCGCACCTTGCGGCCGCGGTGATCGGCCTTGAGGGCGCGCTTCAGCCCGCCCCGGACCGCCTTGGCGCCGACCCCCTGCCGCTTGGCGCATTTGGCGCACACCATCACGATCTCGGCGAAGGGGGCGGTCGCCGCCTTGGCCGGCCCGCGTTTCGTCACCGGCGCCTTGCTCACCGCGTCCTGATCTCCCGTTCCGCCCTGAATTCAGGGCTGGAGGTAGCCTCCAGCCGAACGCGGCGCAACGCGGCATGACGTGGCGTTCCGGCGGTCGCGACCCGGTCCCGGCCGCGGCCTCCGTGCCCCGGCACGCCGTGCGAGCGCGGTGTCAGTTCTTGGCGACCAGCGGGCAGCCTCCCTGGTTCATCGGCTTGAAGGCCTGATCCCCGGGAATCGTCGCCAGCTTGTTGTAGAGGTCCCACGGCCCCTTCGACTCGGACGGCTTCTTGACCTCGAACAGGTACATGTCGTGGATCTTGCGGCCGTCGGCGCGGATCACGCCCTTGCCGAACAGCGGGTCGTCGGTCGGATTGGCCTTCATCCACTCCATCACGACCTTGGCGTCCTTCGACTTCGTCGCCGCGACCGCCTTCAGGTAGTGGAGCAGCCCGGCATAGACGCCGGCCTGGTTCATGGTCGGCATGTTGCCGTTCGCCCGCTTCGCGAAGCGCTCCGAGAACGCCCGGGTGCCGTCGGTCAGATCCCAGTAGAAGGACTCGGTCAGGACCAGCCCCTGCGCGGTTTCGAGGCCGAGCGCCTTGGCGTCGAGCACGTAGAACAGCAGGGCCGCGAGCTTCTGCCCGCCCTGGGTGATGCCGAACTCGTGCGCCTGCTTGACGGCGTTGATCGTGTCGCCGCCCGCGTTGGCGAGCCCGATGACCTTGGAGCCCGACCCCTGCGCCTGAAGCAGGAAGGACGAGAAGTCGTTGGCCGGGAACGGCACCTTGGCCGAGCCGAGGACCTTGCCGCCGTTCCGCGTCACCACGGCGGCGGTCTCGCTCTGGAGTGATTGCCCGAAGGCGTAATCCGCCGTCAGGAAGAACCAGGTGTCGCCGCCGCGCTTGACCATCGCGCTGCCCGTGCCGTTCGCCAGCGCGTAGGTGTCGTAGGTCCAGTGTATGGTGTTGGGCGAGCATTGCGACCCGGTCAGGTCGGTGCTGCCGGCACCCGAATCGATGAAGATCTTGTTCTTCTCGCGCGTGATCTGGCTCACGGCGAGTGCGACCGACGAGGTCGGCACGTCCAGGATCGCGTCGACGCCGTCCCGGTCGTACCATTGCCGCGCGACGCCGGCGCCGATATCCGGCTTGTTCTGGTGGTCGGCGGACAGGATCTCGACCTGAACGTCCTTGCTGATCGCGGCGAAGTCTTCCGCCGCGAGCTGCGCCGCGACGACCGAGCCTTTGCCGCCGATATCCGAGTAGACGCCCGACATGTCGTTCAGGACGCCGACCTTGACGCTGGTCTGAGCCGAGACGGGCGCCGCCGAGAGTGCGAGACACGCGGCGGACAGCAGCAACCACTTCATGCCCATCGATCGATCCCCCCGAGTTAGAGTTTGTTCTCGGCTCAGAAGGAGCGACCTGCACGGATTCGTCAAGCGCGACGATCCGCCGACCGGCGGATCGCCGATCGATCAGGCGACCGGGGCCGGCTCGCCCACGCGGATGCAACGGGCCGCGTGGCCCGCCCCCACCGCCACCCGGGGCGGCAGGCCGTCCTGGCAGGCCGGGACGACGAGGCCGCAGCGGGGCTCGAACGGGCAGCCGGGCGGCGGGTCGGCGAGATCCGGCGGCGCGCCCGGGATGGTGGCGAGCCGCACGCCCTTCGGCGAGTCGGGGGTGATGCGGGAGGCGAGCAGCCCCTGCGTGTAGGGGTGGGCCGGGGTGCCGATCACGTCGCCGCTCGACCCCACCTCGACGAGGTGACCGCCATACATCACCGCGACCCGGTCGGCGACCTGCACCGCGACGCCGACGTCGTGGGTGACGAAGATCACCGCGAGGCCGAGGTCGCGCTGCAGCTCGCGCAGGAGCAGCAGGATCTGGATCTGCACCGTGGCGTCGAGCGCCGTGGTCGGCTCGTCGGCGAGCAGCACCTTCGGCCGGCAGGCCAGCGCGAGCGCGATCATCGCGCGCTGGCGCATCCCGCCGGACAACTCGTGCGGGTAGGCGTCGAGGCGGCGGGCCGGCGAGGGGATGTGGACGCGCTCGAACAGCTCGAGCGCCCGGGCGCGGCCGGCGGCGCGGGAGACGCCCTCGTGGCGCACCACGGCTTCGGCGATCTGGTCGCCGATGCGGTAGACCGGGTCGAGGGCGAGGCCGGGATCCTGGAAGATCATCGCGACGGTGCCGCCGCGATAGGCCGAGAGCGCCCGGCGCTTCAGCCCGAGCACGTCCTGCCCGTCGACCCGCAGGTGGCCGCCGATGCGGGTGCGCGCTTCCGGCAGGAGCCGCATCAGGGCGCGCAGGGTCACGCTCTTGCCGGAGCCCGATTCGCCGAGGAGCGCCAGGGCCTCGCCGGCCCGGAGGCTGAAATCGACCCCGCCGACCGCCCGGACAGGTTTTCGGCCGCCGAGGAAGTCGACCGTGAGGTCGCGGACCTCGACCAGGGCGTCCGCGGTGCCGGCCGCGACGCCGGCATTTCGCACAGGTGCGTTCATGGATGCCTCACGCCGCCATGGGGACCGAAGGGGATTCTGGGTGCCCCGAACCCGGCACCGCCATGTGACAGGCCGCGAAGTGCGCGGGCGCCACCGGGTCGAGGCCGGGCTCGCGGGTGCGGCAGACCTCGGAGGCGAACTTGCAGCGGGTGTGGAAGCGGCAGCCCGGGGGCGGGTTGATCGGGTTCGGCGGGTCGCCGGTGAGCGGAGCCTCCTCGAGGCGCGCATCCGGGTCGGTGGAGGGCTGGGAGGCCAGGAGGGCCGCCGTGTAGGGGTGGCGCGGCGCAGTCAGGATGGCGTCGGCCGGGCCGATCTCGGCGACGCGGCCGAGATACATCACCATCACCCGGTCGGACATGAAGCGAACGACGTTGAGGTCGTGCGAGATGAAGATGTAGGTCAGGCCGAAGTCGCGCTTGAGGTCGGTGAGCAGGTTGAGCACCTGCGCCTCCACCGACTTGTCGAGGGCCGAGACCGCCTCGTCGAGGATCAGGAGCCGCGGCTCGAGGGCGAGGGCGCGAGCGATGTTGACCCGCTGGCGCTGGCCGCCGGAGACCTCGTGGGGGTAGCGCCCGCCGAAGCGCCGCGGCTCCAGGCCGACCCGGCGCAGCAGGTCGTGGGCGCGGGCGAGCGCCGCGGAGGCCGAGAGCCCGTGCGCCCGCGGGCCGAACGCCACCGATTCCTCGACCGTCAGCCGCGGGTTGAGCGAGGCGTAGGAATCCTGGAACACCATCTGCACCTGGCGGCGATAGGCCTTCAGGTCGAGGGCGCGGGAGCCGAGGAGCTCGCCGTCGAAGACGATGTCGCCACGGTCCTGCCGGTTGATCTGCATCAGCAGGCGGGCGGTCGTCGACTTGCCGCAACCCGACTCGCCGACGACGCCGAGGGTCTCGCCCTTCATCACCGTGAAGTCGACGCCATCGACGGCGCGCACCGCCGGGCCCTTGCCGAACAGGCCGCCCTTGCCGGCGAAGTGCTTCACCAGGCCCTCGACCGAGAGCAGCGGCTGCGCCGGGCCGCCGCGGTCGCGCGGGTCCAAGGGTGTGGAAGGAGCGAGTGCGGCGGGGGTGATCGGGGACGCGGTCACTGGCGCACCTCCATGGCCGAGCGCAGGCCGTCCGACAGAAGGTTGAAGGAGATCGAGGTCAGGAAGATCATCACGCCCGGCAGCGCCGCGACCAATGGGTTGACGTAGATCGCGGTGCGCAGGGTGTTGAGCATCAGGCCCCATTCCGGCTCCGGCGGCTTCACGCCGAGGCCCAGGAACGAGAGGCCGGAGGCCAGGATCATCGAGACCGAGATCAGGCTGGTGGCGTAGACGAAGACCGGGCCGAGCACGTTGCCGAGCACCTGCACCCGCACCACGGTGAACGGGTTGGCGCCCGAGACCCTGGCCGCCTCGACGTAGTCGCGGTTGCGGATCTGCACCGTGACGCTCTCGGCGACCCGTGTGATCTGGGGCACGAACACCACCGTCAGCGACACGATCGAGTTGAGGATGCCCGCGCCCAGCGCCCCCGAGAGCGCGATGGCCAGCAGCACCGACGGGAAGGCGAAGAACACGTCGACGACGCGCATGATGAGCGTGTTGACCCAGCCGCCGGCATAGCCCGCCAGGATGCCGAGCCCCGAGCCGATGAAGAACGCGATGACGACCGGCAGCACGCCCATGAACAGCGACAGGCGGCCGGCGTAGAGGAGCCTCGTCAGCATGTCGCGGCCGAGCTCGTCCGAGCCGAGCCAGTAGGTCGCGTCGCCGACGTGGCGCAGGCGCCGGACCATCGAGCCCTTGAACGGGTCCATCGGGGCGATCAGCGGCGCGAAGATCGCGGCGAGCACGATGCACAGGATCACGAAGGCCGCCCCCATCGCGACCGGGTCGCGGGCCAGCCGCCGCAGCACGCTGCCCCAGTAGCCGCGGGAGGCCACGGCCGGGATCTCGGGCGCCGCGACCGCGGCGACGGGATCGCCGGTGGCGAGGGACGCGGAGGACGGGGTCATGACCGTCATGGGATCAGGCCCTCTCGATGCGGGGGTCGAGGGCGGTCTGCACCACGTCGACCAGGAGGTTGAGGGTGACGAAGAACATCGCCAGCACCAGGATCGTGCCCTGGAGCAGCGGCAGGTCGCGCTGGAAGATCGCGGCGTTGAGCAGGAAGCCAGTGCCGGGCCAGGCGAAGACGGTCTCGATCAGGATCGAGCCGCCGAGCAGGTAGCCGAGCTGCAGCCCCATGATGGCGATGGCGGTGGGCGCCGCGTTCTTGACCACGTGGCGGAACACGCCGAACTCCGACAGGCCCTTGGCGCGCAGGGCCTGGACGAAGTCCTGGTGTAGGATGTCGCCGACGAGGGCCCGGACGGTGCGGGAGATCACCCCCATCGGGATCACCGACATGGTGATGGCCGGGAGCAGGAGGTAGCGCAGGTGCTCGAGGTCCGGAAACCAGTTGCCCGAGCCCTGCGGCCCCGCACCCGTCGGCGGCAGCCAGCCCAGGGTGGCCGAGAACACGATCACCATCACGATGCCGAGCCAGTAATGCGGCACGCTGACCCCGAACACCGCGATGGCCGAGGCGACCCGGTCGAGCCAGGAATCGCGGGCGTAGCCGGCGACGAAGCCGAAGAAGGTGCCGAAGGTGAAGCCGATCAGCGTCGCGACCGAGGCCAGGATCAGGCTGTTGCCGACGGCGCGGCCGACCTCCGCCAGGACCGGGCGGCCGGTGGCGATCGAGGTGCCGAGATCGCCCTGCAGCACCTTCCACAGCCACAGGCCGTACTGGACCGGCAGCGGCTTGTCGAAGCCGTAGGCCGCGCGCATCTGCGCCTGCATCTCGGCGGTGGCGTCCACCGGCAGGATCGCGCTCAAGGGATCGCCCGGCGCGAGGTGGACGAGGAGGAAGCACACCAGGCTCACGCCCAGGGCGACCGGGGCGGCGTAGCCGATGCGCTTGAGGATGAAGAGGATCATGGGCGGCGCCGGTTGTCGGGGGCGTGGTCCGCCCGGCTCCGGGCCGGGCGGGATCGCGATGTCACGAAGGCCGCTCGACGGACTTTCCACCCTCCTCGTCATCCCGGGCTCCGCTTCGCGGCCCCGGAATGACCCTGTGGGTGTCAGGTCCGTCGTGCGACACGGACGGATTCAGGCGCTCACTTCGCCATCGTGATCGGCGAGAAGTCCTGGAACCAGCTCTGGGCCTGGACGAAGCCCTGCACCTTCTTGCTCATCGCCCGCGGGTTGACGTCGTGGGTGACCATCAGGAACAGCGCGTCGTCCACGAACTTCTCGTGGATCTTCTGCAGCACGGCCACCTGATCCTTCGGCTCGAAGGTCGTGCGGACCTCATCGAACAGCTTGTCCATCGCCGGATCGCAGTAATAGCCCCAGTTGGTGCCGTTCGGCGGCGCCAGGTTGCACTGCGCGTGGCGGATGAAGGCGGTGAACGGGTCCTGGATCAGGTAGGAGTAGTTCATCGCGGTGCCGCCGCGGGCGCTGTCGGACTTGGAGCCGGCGCGCCAGATGTTGATCAGCGTGTTCCACTCCACGACCTCGTAGTCGACCTTGATGCCGACCTCGGCGAGGTTCTGCTGCAGGAACTCGTTCATCGGCAGCGGCTGCATCTGGCCGGAGCCGGAGGCCGAGATCAGCACCTTGGTGGTGAGCGGCTTGTTCGGGCCGTAGCCCGCCTCCTTGAGGAGCTTCTTGGCCCCTTCCGGATCGTAGCCGAGCTTGAAGCTCGGCTTGCCGAACCACGGGTGACCGGGGGTGAGGAAGCCCTCAGCCGGGGTGGCGAGGCCGCCGAGGAACTCCTTCAGGCCCTCGCGGTCGATGGCGAGGTTCGCGGCCTTGCGCACCCGGACGTCGTTCCACGGCGAGCCCTCGGCCCGCGACAGGTGCCAGGTCCAGTTATGCGGGTAGAGGTTGGTGACGAGGGCGAAGCCCGCGGCCTTCAGCGAGGCCACCGCGTCCGGCGCCGGGGCCTCGATCCAGTCGACCTGGCCCGAGCGCAGGGCCGCGACCCGGGCATTGGCCTCGGGCAGCGGGACCAGGACCATCTTGTCGAGCTTCGGCACCCGCGCCTTGTCCCAGTACTCCTTGTTCGGCACCAACTCCAGGCGCTCGCGCGGCACGAAGCTGGTGACCTTCCACGGCCCGGTGCCGGAGGGCGCCTTGGCGACCGCGTCCCAGCTCTTGCCCTGCTTCTCCCAGTTGGCGGGAGACGACATCAGGATCCAGGCGAGCTGGTAGGGGAAGGTGGCGTCCGGGTTCTTGGTGACGATCTCCAGCGTCAGCGGATCGACGGCCTTGTAGCTCGCTACCGCCGGGATGCGGGTGCGCCCCTGTGCCGACTGGCGCGGATCGAATTGCGGGCTGTCCGACTTCAGCAGCTTGTCGAGGTTCCACACCACCGCGTTGGCGTCGAAGGCCGAGCCGTCGTGGAAGGTGACGCCGGGCCGTAGGCTGAAGATCCAGCGGGTCTTGTCGGCGGGATCAACCTTCCACGCGGTCGCGAGGCCGGGCGTCAGGTCGGAGGCCTTGTCGGCCCGGCTGAGGTCCCAGTTGATGAGGGCGTCGTACACCGTGTAGCCGGTGAAGCGCATGCCCTCGCCGCCGTTGTCCGCCTGACCGGTGGTCAGCGGGATGTCGGAGGCGGTCATGCCGATGCGCAGCACGCCCTGGGCGCTCGCAGGCCCCGTCAGCGCGAGGGCGAGGGCGAGCCCGGACAGGGTTCGCCCGAGCGCATTCCGGCGCAGGGGCAGGCGGGTGGGCAACGGCATCGGTGGTATCCCCTTCGGTGATCGACGGGGAGGAGGCTGCAAGAGCCCTGCCAACTGGTCCGCGCTCGTCGAGGCGGTGCCGGGCGGGAGCTATTGCCTATTTTTTGTGCTGCCTCGTTTGCGGGCGAACATTCCACGCCTGATCTGGTTTCAGTGGAGGCAGGCCTCGGCCCTCGCCGCGTCGATCTGCCGGTCGGCGACGAAGTGGGCGAGGCCGTGCACCAGGGCCCAGGCCCGCAACGCCTCCCGCTCGGTCGTGGCGGCCGGCTCGCGCTCCGCCACCACGGCCCGCAGCGCGTCGAACGCCGCGGTCGCGGCCTCGGCGAGGTCCGGATGGGCCGCGCTCTCGAGCATGCCGCCGAACATCAGCCGGAAGGTCGCCCGGTCCTTCTCGGCGAAGCGCAGGTAGGCTCGGCCGAGGGCGGTCAGGCGCTCGGCCGGCGCGGCTTGCTCCCGGGCCGCGTCGAGGGCCCGACGCAGCTCGCGGAAGCCCTCGACCGCCACGGCGGCGAGCAGCGCCTCGCGGCTGGCGAAGTGGCGATAGGGAGCGTTGTGCGAGACGCCGGCGAGGCGTGCCGCCTCTCGCGAGGTCACGGCCTCGACGCCGCTGGCGCGCAGCAGCTCCCGCGCCGCCGCGATCAGGCTGCGCCGCAGGTCGCCGTGGTGGTACGAGCCACTACTCAATGTTGACAATGCCCACATGTCCCATATGTTGCGGCTGTCAACATACCGCCGCCCGTACCCGCCGCAAGCCGCGCGGGCCGCCATGATCGCGGAGCGTGTCCGAGATGACCCTGCAACCGCTGCTCCAGGCCTCGCCGGTGGTCCAGGTCCATGCTGCGGCCGCCATCGCCGCCCTGGTGCTCGGGGCGCTTAAGTTCGGCCTGCGGCGGGGCGGGGCCCGCCACCGGATCGCAGGCCGGATCTGGGTCGGGCTGATGGCGCTCGTGGCACTCAGCTCGTTCGGCATCTCGGGGCTGCGCCAGATCGGGCCGTTCAGCTGGATCCACGGCCTGTCGGTATTCACCCTCGGCGCCCTGGTGCTGGCGGTGGTCTGCGCCCGGCAGCGGCGCATCGCGGCCCATCGCTGGGCGATGATCGGCCTCTATCTCGGGGCGCTCGTCATCACCGGCCTGTTCACCCTTTTACCCGGCCGGATCATGGGGCACGTGGTGCTCGGGTGAGCGGTCACGGCAGCGCCCGGGCCAGCAGCGCGTCCGTCACGGCCCCGACCCCGCTCGCCCCGAACATCGCCCGCTCGCGGGCAAGGCGCGTCGCCGCGTAGGCCTCGGCGAGGGCCGGCGGCGCCGACGTCGCCAGCGCAGCGGCGGCGGCGAGCGTCGCGAGGCGCCCCGTGGCGAAGCGGGCCCGGGCCTCGGCGTCGGGCGCGCGCAGGGAGGCGGCGATGTCGGCGGCGGCCTCGCGCACCCCGGGCAGCCCGTCCGCCTCCTCGGCGAGATCCGCCACGAGGCCGGCGGCCTCCTCCGGCGCGCGGGTCGCGGCGCGCAGCACGTCGAGGGCCATCACGGTCCCGGAGCCCTCCCAGATCGCGTTGACCGGCGCCTCGCGGTAGAGCCGGGGCAGGGGGCTCTCCTCGACGTAGCCGTTGCCGCCGACCGCCTCCATGGCCTCGTAGACGAAGCCGGCGGCCGCCTTGCACACCGCGTACTTCACCGCCGGGGTGAGCAGGCGGGTGCGCGCCGCCTCGCCGCGGTCGAAGGCCGCCGCCAGCCGCAGGGACAAGGCCGTCTGCGCCTCGCTCTCGAGGGCGAGGTCGGCGAGCACCCGGCGCATCGCCGGCTGGTCGACGAGGGGCTTTTGGAACGCGTGGCGGTGGCGGGCGTGGTGGAGCGCCAGCACCAGGGCCATGCGGCACAAGCCCGCCGAGGCGACCGCGCAGTCGAGCCGGGTGAGCTGCACCATCGCCAGGATGGTGGGGACGCCCCGGCCCTCCTCGCCGATGCGCCAGCCGAACGCACCCGCGAACTCGACCTCGGCCGAGGCGTTCGAGCGGTTGCCGAGCTTGTCCTTGAGGCGCTGCAGGTGGAGGGCGTTCGCCGTCCCGTCGGGCCGGTGGCGCGGCACCAGGAGGCAGGTCAGGCCGCCCGGTGCCTGCGCCAGCACCAGGAACGCGTCGGACATCGGGGCCGAGAAGAACCACTTGTGGCCGGTGAGCCCGTAGGTGTCGCCACCCGTGGGCACGGCGCGGGTGGTGTTGGCGCGCAGATCGGTGCCGCCCTGCTTCTCGGTCATCCCCATGCCGAGGGTGACGCCGGCCTTCTCGAACCAGGGCCGGAAGGACGGGTCGTAGCTCCGGCCGGTGATCCGCGGCAGCCAGGCGGCAAGGTGGTCCGGCGCGGCGGCGAGCGCTGCGACCGCGGCGCTCGTCATGGTCATCGGGCAGAGGTGCCCGCTCTCGACGCCGGCCACCATGTAGAACCGCGCCGCCCGGGCGAGGTGGCCGCGGGCCCGGGGGGCGCGCAGATCCGCCCCGTCCCAGACCGAGGCGTGCAGGCCGTCGGCGACGCTCGCCGCCATCAGGGCGTGGTAGGCCGGGTGGAATTCGACCCGGTCGGCCCGGTGCCCGCGCGCGTCGTGGGTGCGCAGGACCGGAGGATGTGCGTTGGCGAGACGGCCGAGGTCGAGCCGCCCGGCCTCGCCCCAGCGCGCCCCGAAGGCGGCGAGCCCTGCCGCGTCGACCTCGCCGAAGGCGGCGAGCGCCCCGCGCAAGGGGATGTCGGCCGCGAACAGGTTCGCGTCGCCGAAGGGCGGGCTCTGGTTGAGAACGTCGTGGGTGTCCCCCGTCATCGCGCCAGGGTGCGCCGGCGCCGCGCGATCCGCAACGGCCTGGCGCACGAGGCGCCCGCCGGCTCACCTTTCGGCGATGATGACGCCCCGGGGGCGAGCGCTGCTACGATGCGGCGCGGGGAGGCCGGGGGAGGTCCGCGGTGACACAGCGCATCGTCGTGGTGGGCGGCGGCTTCGCCGGTTTGTGGGGCGCCCTCTCGGCGGCGCGGACCCGGGCCGCCCTCGGTCTCGAGGACGACGTCGACATCACCCTCATCGCGCCGGGCCGGGCCCACGTCGTGCGGGTGCGCTGCTATGAGGCCGACCTCGCGCCCCTGACGGTGCCGTTCGACGACGTCCTCGGGCCCGCCGGGGTCGATCACGCCGAGGGCTTGGCGACGGCGATCGACGTCGCCGGCCGACGGGTGACGCTGCGGCCCGGGCCCGGCGCCGGAGATGCCGTCGCCCTCGGCTACGATCGCCTGATCCTGGCCGCCGGCAGCGCGCTCCGGCGCCCGGACGTGCCGGGCGTCGACGCGGCCTTCGACGTCGACACGCTCGCGGGGGCCCAGCGCCTGGCCGGCCACCTCGACGCCCTGGGGAGCGGCGCGGTCGGGCGCGGCGAGGCGGGGCGCTGGACCGCCCTGGTGATCGGGGGCGGCCTCGTCGGCATCGAGATCGCCTGCGAGCTGCCGGCCCGCCTCGCCGCCGCCCGCGACCGGGCGGGCGACGCGGCGCCGGTCCGCACGATCCTGATCGACCGGGCGCCGCGCATCGGTGCCGCGATGGGGGCCGGCGAGCCGGCCGTCCGCCAGGCGCTCGCGGCGGCGGAGATCACGTGCCTGGGCGGCATCGACGTCGCAGCGATCGACGCCGCCGGGGTGACCCTCGACGACGGCACCCGGATCCCGGCCCTCACGGTCGTCTGCGCCACCGGCCAGCAGGCGAGCCCGCTCGCCGGGCAGATCGGGGCGCCGCGCGACGCCCTCGGCCGGCTGCCGGTCGATCCGGTCCTGCGGGTGGTCGGCGTGCCGGACGTCTACGCGGCCGGCGACATCGCCGTGGCGGCGGCCGACGCCGACGGCCACGGCACGGTGATGTCGTGCCAGCACGCACGGCCGATGGGGCGCTTCGCCGGCCACAACGCCGTCTGCGACCTCGCCGGGCGCCCCGACGACCGCCTCGCCTTCCTGGCGCCGGACTACGTCACGGTCCTGGATCTCGGCGCCTGGGGGGCGGCCTACACGGCGGGCTGGGAGCGGCAGATGCTGATCTCCGCCGGCGCCCCCGCCAAGGCCATCAAGCGCGCCATCAACGGCAGCCGCATCTACCCGCCCCTCGACCGGGACGCCGCGGCGATCCTGGCCGCCGCCGCGCCGGTCGTCCAGGCCCGGCCGGCCGCGCGGACCTGAGGGCTCAGCGCCGGCCGGGATCGACCCCGCGGTCCATCGCGAGGGGCGGGCGGGCCGCCGGCGGCATCAGCAGCCGGTCGCGGCTCAGGCCCTTGTGGACGTGGACCATCAGGGCGATGCCGAAGAGCGGCGTGAGGAGGTTCACGATCGGCACCAGCATCAGCCCGGCCAGCAGGGCGCCGGCCAGCATCACGGTGGCGGTGTGGTGGCGCCGCATGGCGCCGGCCTCGCTCAAGGGCCGGAACCGGGCGGCGGCGAGCTCGAAGTACTCCCGTCCCAGCAGGTAGGTGTTGGCGAGGAAGAACGCCGCGACGTTGATGCCGGGCACGAGCAGCAGCGCCAGGGCCGCGAGGTTGACGGCGAGCGCGAGAGCCGCGAAGCGCAGGGCGTAGAGCATCGCCTGGCCGAGCGGCATGGCCCGGCCCGGCACCTCGTCGGGGAAGTCGGTGCGCTCGACGATCTCGGCGGCGTCGTCGAGGAAGTAGCCCGCCACCAGGATCGAGACCGGCGGCAGGATGTAGGCGAGGCCGACGAACAGCCCGGCCCCGGCCAGGAACGACGCCACCGCGTTGACCATCGCGTAGTCGGTCGAGATCGGGTGGGCGGCGAGGAGGGCCGCGATGCCCTTCGTGAGGCCGAACCACACAAGGGCGAGCAGCCCGACCGTGAGGCCGAGGGATTTCCACAGGATCTGGCGGAGCGGAGGGGAGAAGACCTGCCGCAGGGCCGCGAAGGCGGCGTTGATCAGCATCGGGACCTCGGAGGGTGGACGCGCCGTCGGTCACTTGATGCGAAACGGCGCCGCCGTCCAGGGGCGAACCGTGCCGCACCTCGCGGGTTGAGGCTGCATCGACCGTCGCGTCCGCTTGAGGAGGTTCGTCAGATGGACATCGCCGTTGAGAAGGTCTGTGAGTTCATCCTGCGGGCCAGGGCCCTCGACGTGAAGGAGGGTCTGAGTGACCCGGATTCCGGCTCGAACCCGATCGACGACGGCGCCCGCGACGTGCTGGTCGACGGCACCGACGATGCGACCGAGGAGGAGCTGCGCGAGATGATCGCCGGCCTCAACGACGACGAGCGCGCCGAGCTGGTGGCGATCCTGTTCGTCGGCCGCGGCGACATGGAGCCGGAGGAATTTCCCGATGCGGTGCGCCTCGCCCGCGAGCGCGAGGCCGCCGGCACCCGCACCGCCGACTACCTGCTCGGCATCCCGAATGTCGGCGACCTGCTCGACGAGGGGCTGGCGGCGCTGGGCTTGAGCTGCGACGTGTGAGCATTCGCTCGATCAGCCCTGATGGTTTGGCACCGCCGGGTCATTCCGGGCTCCGCTCCCGCGGCCCGGGAATGACCCGGTGAGTGAGAGCCTGTTTGATTGGAGCCCATACATTTGACACCCTGCATGTCATTCCGGGGCCGCGCAGCGGCCCCGGAATGACGAAGAGGGCATCAACACTGTCCAGCACGTCAAACAGGGTTTGAAACACCTGTCGGAGGGTACCCCGACATCGTGTCGACCATTCAGGCTGCGGGGAGGGGCAAGCACCCCAGCTGCTACTCCGCCGCCATCGCCTGATGCACCACCGGCACCGCCGGCGCGCCCTCCCAGCGGGAATTGGCCGGGATCGTCTCGCCCTTCATCACAATGGTGAGCGGGCGCAGCTGGGCGTAATCCCCCACCTTGGTGTCGTACAGCACCGTGGCGAAGGCCCCGACGGTGACGCCGCGGCCGACCTCGACCCGGCCGACCTTCATCACCCGGTCCTCGTAGAGGTGGGTCTGCAGCGCCGACATGCGATTGACCGAGGCGAAGTCGCCGATGGTGACGCAGTCGAACTCGGTGATGTCGGTGGCGAGCAGGCAGACGCCCTCGCCGGTGCGGGTGCCGAACAAGCGCAGCACCCAGGGCAGGAACGGCGTGCCCATCAGGTGCTCGAGCAGCACCTTGCCGGCCAGCCCCCAGTACATCACCGCCACGGCCTCGGTCCGCATCGCCCACCACGACCACATCGGGTGCATGCCGGGCTCGTAGCGGCCCATCAGGAGCCACTTGACGGCGATCACCACCAGGGTCTGCAGCACCGCGATCACCACGCTGGTGACCACGAAGCTGACCGCCACGCCGGCCCAGTCGCCGGCCAGGATCGCCGGGTAGAACACGAAGTCGATCGTCAGGATCGCGAAGGTGATGAAGAGCATCGGCGAGAACGAGGAGGTGAACGCCTCGAACACGCCGCGGCCGATCCGCGGCCAGATCCCCGGCTCGAAGGTCTTGTTCTGGCCGAGATCAACCCGCTGGCGGGTCGGCAGCTTGATCGGCGGGGAGCCGAACCAGGTCTCTCCCGGCGCCATGCGGTCGTTGGCGGGCGGCTTCGACTTGATGCCGATCAGCACGTCGTCCGGGATGACCGCGCCTGGCGGCACCACCGCGTCGTTGCCGACGAAGACCCGGGCACCGGTGCGGACCGGGCTCAGCTCCATCACGCCCCGGCGCACCTCCTCCTCGCCGTACACCACCTCGTCGGCGATGAAGTTGCGCGCGCCGACCTCGGCGAGATCGTAGCGGCCGGCGAGGTTGGTGGAGATCTCGGCGCCCTGGCCCATCCCGGCGCCCATCAGCCGGTACCAGGCCCGCATGTAGACCGTGGCGAAGAGCGACGAGAGGGTCTCGAGCATCACCTCGGCGGCGAGCGCCACCGCCCATTTGCGCAGGTAGGTGCCGCTGTGGACCGAGTAGCTGCCCGCCCGCAGGCGCGGCAGCACCAGCCAGCGGATGCCGGCGATCAGCCCGACCGTGGCCGCGGTCATCAGCATCGCCGTCGGCCAGGTCAGGAGCGGCAGGTAGACGTGGTAGTCGACGTCGGTGAACGCGGCCAGGGAGTCGCTGATCTGGTCGAAGATGTAGAAGGCCGGGAAGATCGGCAGCAGGCCGATGGCCGGGATCGCCGCCAGCAGCACGGCGTAGAAAAGGAAGAACACCGCCCGGCGCTGGGGCGACGCCTCCGGTGCCGGGTGCAGGGTCGAGAGGTCGACCATGCCGACCTTGCGGCCGGGCGAGCCGTCCCAGGCTTCCGCCCGGCCCACCACCGTGCCGGAGGGCACCGTCGTCAGGTCGGCGAGCTCGGCATGGTCCTCGATCCGGGTGTCGTAGCCGACGACGCACGAGGTGCCGATCGCGACGTCGTCGCCGATCGAGACCCGGCCGATGACGAGCTCGTTGCCGACCACCTCGGCGTTGGCGAGGGTCAGGCGCCCGCCGAGCGAGGCGCCGCGGCCGATGCTGACGAGGTCCGGCGCGCCGATCTCGATGTCGGAGATCAGCGCGTCCTCGCCGACCTTGGCGCCGAGCAGCCGCAGGTAGATGCGGATCATCGGCGAGCCCTGGAGCCACTTGACGTGGACGAGGGGCGTCAGGCGCTGGGTCAGCCACCAGCGGAAATAGTAGGTGCCCCAGAGCGGGTAGCGGCCGGGCCGGGTGCGCCCGAGCACCAGCCACTTCGCCGCGATGGCGATCAGCGCGGTCGCGGCGTTGAGCCCGATATAGACGAGCAGCAGCAGCGCCATCTCGGAGAAGAAGCCGAGGTCGCCGCCGGTGATGAGCAGGTAGGTGACGAAGATGCCGAGCCACTGCGCGGTCGCCAGCGCGATCACGAAGGGCAGCACGACGGCCTGGGCGAGGCCGCACAGGAAGCGCCGCCTCAGCGGCGGCGGCTCGAACGACAGGTCGTGGGTCGCGGCCGCCGCGCCGGCCCCGCCGGTGCGGGCGATCAGGGTCTCGGCCATCGCCCGCAGGCTGCGGCCGTTGTAGACGTCCTGCAGGGTGATCGAGGCCAGGGCCGGCACCTCGCGCACCGCCGAGACGAAGCGCGCGGCGAGCAGCGAGTGGCCGCCGAGATCGGTGAAGAAGTCCGCCTCGAACGGGATCGGCTGGTTGCCGAACACGCGCTGGGCCGCCGCGAGGAGCGCCGCCTCGGTCTCGTCCTGCGCCTCCTCCTGCTCGCCCGAGGTCTCGACCACGGCGAGCGGTGCGGCGCGCAGGGCCTTGCGGTCGACCTTGCCGGAGGCGGCGAGCACCGGCAGGCCCTCCACCACCTCGAAATGCGCCGGGATCATGTAGGGCGGCATCGTCTCGGCCAGCGCCGCGCGCAACGCCCCCCGGTCGAACGCGGCGCCCCGCTCCGGCACCACGAAGGCGACGAGGCGGTCGACGCCGTCGTCCTGGCGCAGGACCACCGCGGCCTGCGCGATCCCTTCTTGCGCGCGGATGCGCGCCTCGATCTCGCCGAGCTCGACCCGGAAGCCACGGATCTTCACCTGGTCGTCGATGCGGCCGTGGAAGACGATGCGGCCGGCGTGATCCAGCGAGACCGCGTCGCCGGAGCGGTAGAGCACCGGGTCCGCGCCGTCGCCGCCGTAGGGGTTGGCGATGAACTTCTCCGCCGTCAGTTCCGGCCGGGCGAGGTAGCCCTTGGCGACGCCGGGCCCGCCGATCAGCAGCTCGCCCTGCACGCCGGGACCGACGAGGTTCAGGGCCTCGTCGGCGATGTAGGCGGTGTAGTTGGCGATCGGCCCGCCGATGGTCACGGGGTCGCCCGGCCGCATCTCGGCGGCGGTCGCCACCACGGTAGCCTCGGTCGGCCCGTAGGTGTTGAACAGCTTTCGCGCCGGCGTCGCCCAGCGGGCGATCAGCGGCTCGGGCAGGGCCTCGCCGCCGAGCAGGATCAGGCGCAGGCGCGGCACGTCCCGGGTCATCAGCCCGAGGAGCGTCGGCACGGTGTCGAGCACCGTGATGCCGGCCTCGATCAGGATGTCGGGCAGGGCCTCGGCGTCGCCCATCTGGGCCGGGCTCGCCACGAACAGCGTCGCGCCGGCGAGGTACGGAACCCAGATCTCCTCCATCGAGAGGTCGAAGGCGACCGAGGCCCCCTGGAACACCACGTCGTCCCCGGTGATGCCGTAGAGGGCGTTGGCCGCGCGCAGGAAGTGGCAGATGTTGCGGTGGCTGATGACGATGCCCTTCGGCACGCCGGTCGAGCCCGAGGTGTAGATCAGGTAGGCCGGGTGCTCGGGGGTGAGCCCGGCCGCGCGCAGGTCCGGAGCCGGGCCGCTCGCGCCGCCGGCGGCCTCGTCCGGGGTGAGGGCTGGGCAGGCCTCCGCAGGCGCCTTGTCCCTCAGGGCGGCGGAGACGATCAGCGCCTTGGCGGAGGCGTCCCGGAGGCAGACCTCG
Source organism: Methylobacterium variabile (assembly GCF_001043975.1). Lineage (GTDB taxonomy): Bacteria > Pseudomonadota > Alphaproteobacteria > Rhizobiales > Beijerinckiaceae > Methylobacterium > Methylobacterium variabile. The sequence goes on along the minus strand of NZ_LABY01000071.1, from coordinate 2,323 downwards.
ACCCGGTCGGACGGCGCCTCGGCGTCGAAGGGCAGCCAGGCCGCGCCGGCCTTGGTGATGCCGATCTGCGTCACCAGCAGGTCGGGCGAGCGCGCCATCCACAGGCCCACCACGTCGCCGGGCCCGATGCCCCGCGCCGCGAGGCCGGACGCGATCGCGTCCGAGCGCCGGTCGACCTCGGCATAGGACAGGCGGGTGCGGGACGCGGCGTCGGAGCCGCTCGCCGCGTCGATGAGGGCCGTGCGGTCGGGCCGATCCTGGGCGGTCGCGCGAAAGATCTCGGCCAGCACCTCGTCGCGGATGAGGTCGGGCCGCGCGGGGCCGCGCAGCACGGCCGCTCCGGCGGGCGGGACGGACGGCTCGCGGCTCCCGTGGCTGGGCAGGCGGCCGGTCCCGGCTGTGTGGTTCATCGAGCGACTCCGCGGGCCCGGGCGGGCCCTTGACCTGAGGCGCCGGCCCGGCCCCGGCGTGATCCGGGGTGGGCGGCTTCTTGCGCAGCTTCTCTCCCGCTGGCGGGCCGGCGGGAGGTGGACGAGAACCGGGGCCGGTTCAAGGCAGGGTCGGGACCAAGATCATGGCACCCGGCGCGGCGGCCGGGCCGCGAGCGGAACCCGCCGTGGCAGGCCGGGTTCCCGAGGGTCAGACCCAGCGCCGCCCGCCTGACTCGAGCAGAAGGATTCGCCCCTGCAGGATCTCCAGGTGGGGCGCCTCCTCGGTGCTCGCGGCGCCGAGCGTCACCATGACGGCGCGGGCGACGCCGCCATGAGCCACGATGACGGTCGGGCCGTCGAGGGCATCGAGAAGGGGCCGCACCCGCTCGGCCACCATGGCGTAGCTCTCCGCACCGTCGCCCGGCGGGCAGTAGCGCCAGCGGTCGCGGTCGCGGGCCTGGGACCCGGCCGGATCGCTGCGCCGGACCTCCTTCCAGGTCATGCCCTCCCAGGCCCCGAAGCCGATCTCCTTCAGGCGCGGATCGGTGGCGTAGCCGTCGGGGTCGAGGCCGAGCGTCGCCCGCAAGCCCTCCATGGTGCGGCGGGTGCGCTCCATCGGGCTCGCCAGGTAGGGCAGGCCGGCCGCCGCCTCGCCGAGCAGCGCCCGCAGGCGCTCCCCGGCCTCCGCAGCCTGGGCCACGCCTTTGCGGTTGAGGGCCGTGTCGCGCTGTCCCTGCAGGCGCCCCTCGGCGTTCCAGTCGGTCTCGCCGTGGCGCACGAAGTAGATCGGTGCCCGGGTCACCGGCGGTCCCTCTCGGAACGGCCCCGCTTCGCTGTCGTTATCCGTTGCACGCCCTGCCCCCGCCCGAGCCCCCGTCTCCCGATGTCGAAGAAGAACCAGAAAGACAAGCCGGTTTCGCTCCCCAGCCATCCGCGGCCGTCCTCGGCCGCCTGGGCGAGCGATGCCGGCCTGCTCGCCGAGGCAAGCCCGGCCTTCCTTGCGGAGCACGGTGCGACGGTGCCGGTTCCGCCCCCGGGCGTGATCCAGTTCCGGCCGGAGAAGCCCTGCCGGCTCGCCGAGATCGATCCGGACGCGCCGGGCTCGTCAGACGGCAAGGCGGAGGCGGAGACGGCGCTCCTCGCCGAGCGGGCCCGCATCCAGTCCCTGCAGGAGCGGCTCTACGCCGAGCGCCAGCGCAGCCTGCTGGTGGTGCTGCAGGCGATCGACACCGGCGGCAAGGACGGCACGATCCGCCACGTCTTCGAGGGCGTGAACCCGCAGGGATGCCAGGTCTCGTCGTTCAAGACCCCGAGCGCCGAGGAGCTCGACCGCGACTTCCTCTGGCGCTACCACCAGCGGGTGCCCGCCCGCGGCATGATCGGGGTGTTCAACCGCAGCCACTACGAGGACGTGCTGATCGTCCGGGTCAAGGGGCTGGTGCCGGAGGCGGTGTGGCGGCCCCGCTACGACCTGATCAACGACTTCGAGCGCCTGCTGACCCTCTCGGGCACCACGGTGCTGAAGATCTTCCTCCACATCTCGAAGGCGGAGCAGAAGGAGCGGCTGGAGAGCCGGCTCGCCGACCCGACCAAGAACTGGAAGTTCGACCCCGCCGACCTCGTCGAGCGGCAGTCCTGGGACGCCTACCAGGCGGCGTTCCAGGACGCGCTGACCCTGTGCGGCACGAGGCTGGCTCCCTGGCACGTGGTGCCGGCGAACCGGAAGTGGTTTCGCAACCTCGCGGTCGCCCGCCTGATCGCCGACACTCTCGAGGCGATGGACCCGCGCTTCCCGGAGCCGAAGGCGGACCTGACGGGGATCACGGTGCCGGATTGACGCGCCGATCGATTCTCGAACCTGCTCGACTGAAATCAAACCCGCCGGGTCATCC
>NZ_LABY01000070.1 GCF_001043975.1 Methylobacterium variabile | reverse complement strand
CGAAGGCGCGGCGGTATTACCGATCTCGACCGGGCGGGGCTCACCCAGACGATCCGCGCCACGCCGGCCCGGCCGGTGGAGGAGGCCAAGGAGCACGCGGCGGTCCATTGTATGCCGCTCCGGCGGGGATCGCCGCCGTCTGGTTCAAGGCGGCGCGGAAGAAGGCACCTCGCACGGATGCACGGTCACTGTGCCGGTCTGCGTGGCTCGCGCCGATCTCGTCCACCAAAGCTACGAGCCGAAGACGGTCCTCCTTCCTTGGCGAGCCCGACGACCTGCCGCTGCTCTCGGCGGCGTGCTCCGGCTGCAGGCCGAGATGCTTGAGTGGTCCTCCGGGCACAAGCGCGCCCCGAACCGGTTCGACAGCACGTTGCTCAGCCTCTCGCGGCGCTACCAGGCCGAAGAGGCGAGTTCCTTCGATACGAACATGGAGCGCAACATCCGGCGGATGGACCTCAGCACGCTGCGTGATGAACAATCGGCGCTGGCAGAACGGCCTAACTTGGTCCGACATCGCCTTGGATCTCGCGATTCGCAAGGCGACCACGAAGACGGGCGCGTTCGCTGCCCATGATCTCAAGCTCTGCCCGATCGTCCTGGAGATGGTGAAGCACGTCCCGGCCGACAGGCGCGTCGGTCTGCTCATCATCAACGAGGCAACGGGCAAGCCCTACGCCGAGTGGGTCTTCACCCAGGAGTGGCGCAAGGTCGCGCAGGCGGCGGGCATCCCGGACGAGGTCCGCAACATGGACGCCCGGGCGGGCGCGATCACCGAGGGCGACGAGGCCAGCGCGGATCTCGAGTCACTGAAGACGGTGGCGGCTCACGCGACCACGTCGACCACGGCGCGCTATGTACGGGGCGGCCGCGGCAAGTCATGCGCGGCGGCGAAGCTCCCGCTCAAGCACCGGGAGAGCCAGAACGGGGCCTGAACAGGCATGAGGAACGCGGCGAACGCGAGACCAACGGTAGGGCAGTCTAAGCCCTTGCAGCGCGAGTCGGAAAAGCTGGAGCGGGTGAAGGGAATCGAACCCTCGTATTCAGCTTGGAAGGCTGCTGCTCTACCATTGAGCTACACCCGCGGCGGCGATGCAGATAGCACGGTCGGAGCGGATTGAGAAGCGGGGCCGGGCCGTCGCGGACCGGTCCCGAGTCCGGCGCCGGGTGCGCCCTACTCCACCACCAGCTTGTACGGCTGGCCCACGCGAACCGGCGCGCCCCTGTCGAGGCCGTTGAGCACTTGGAAGCGCTCGAGGGGCCGGTCTCCCACCGCCATGCGCTGTGCCAGGCTCTCGGCGGTGTCGCCGGGGGCCGCGGCGACGATCTGGATGCGCAGGGGCTTGAGGGTGCGGGCCTCCTCGGGCGTCACCAGGGCGATGCTGGCGAGCCAGCGGCCGAAGGCGGGCTCCGGGTCGGTCGCGCCCTTGGCCGCCATGATCATCCGGAAGGTGTTGGTGCCGACCCGCACGGCGGCGAGCCGGAAGAACCACTCCTTGCCCTTCGACACCGCGGTCACCGCCGGGAAGCCGTTCAGCATCCGGTTCTCGAAGCTGCCGGTCTCTATGGCGTCGTTCCAGGTCGCCTTCAGCACTTCCTCGAGCCCCTGGCCGGGATTGGTCTCGACGGCGTCGAACAGCAGGCGGCGGTTGCCGTCGGGCGTGGTGCCGAGCACCGCCCGGGCGGTGTTGTCGAGCCCGAACCCATCCGGCGCCTCGAAGGCGACGCCGAGACGCGGGTGGATGAAGCGGCGTCCGCGAATCAGCCCGTCGGCGGGGTTGTCGCCGTAGGCGATGCCGTCGATTGCCGCGAGGTAGCGGTTGCGGTCGTCGACGCCGAGGCCCGGCGCGCCGATGCGCCGGGCAGCCTGGGTCACCTGGGTGATGCGCTCCGGCGTGCTCGGGTGGCTCGCCAGCATGTCGGGCTCGGAGCTGAGCCCGGCGCCGACGCGCAGCGCCTGGGTGCGGTTGAGCGCGGTGAGGAAGCGGGCGGCGCCGAACGGGTCGTAGCCGGCCCGGGCGAGCGTGCGCACGCCGGCCTGGTCGGCCTCGAATTCCTGCGTCCGCGAGAAGCGGGCGAGGACGAAGCGGGACTGGTCCTGCAGCAGGGCGCCGGTCGCCGGGTCGTTGAGCACGTCCGCCACGACCTTGCTGACGAGCTCGGAGCGCAGGGCCATCTCGGTACGGGCGCTGGCGTGCCGCAGGGTGACGTGGGCGATCTCGTGGGCCAGCACCGCGGCGAGCTCCGAGGTGTCGTCGCCGAGCGCCAGGAGACCGCGGGTGACGTAGAGGCGGCCCGTCGGCAGCGCGAAGGCGTTCACCACCGGCGAGTCGAGCAGCGTCACCGCGTAGGTCTCGTCGGGCCGCTCCGTCGCCTTCACCAGGCGGTCGGTAACGTCGCTGACGAGGCGCAGGGCCGCCGGCGCCCGGTACTCGCCGCCGAACGAGGCCACGAGCTTGGCGTGATCGGCGTCGTTGGCCGGCCGGTCGCGCCCGGTGGTGCGCGGCGCCTCCGGCGGCACAACGGCCGCCACCGGCGCCAGTGCGCCGGTCTGGTCGGCGGTGCAGGCAGCGGCGAGCAGGGCCAAGGCCGCCGCGCGCGCGATGGCGGAAGCGGGCCTGATCCGGGCCGTCGCGAGCCCGACCGTCTGTGTTCGCGAGAAAGGCCACCCCATGGCGATCAGCGCCGCTGCGCCTGCTCCTCGTCCAGCATCTCGATCATCTCGGCCGCGCCGATGTCCAGGGTCGGCCCGCGCCACAGCTCGACGATGCCGCGAGCCCGCACGCGCCGCCCCCGAAGCGCGACAGCAGAGAAACCACGTTCGAGCATGATCCGCCAAGTGCGTTTCGACACCGTGACGGTCACACCTTCCGTGCCGAAAGGGGCGAAGTTGAGATAGGTGCGACGCTCGCGCTCGCCGACGTTGCGCACGCGCCCCTCCACCACGACGAAGCGACCTGCCGCTGCGGCGAGGCGTGCGACCTCCTCCGTCGGCACGGGGGGCGTCCCGGCCCAGAGCCCGAGCCCGGCGCGGCGCGCGGCGTCCTCCACGGCGAGGAGGCCCGGACGGCACAGGCTGTCGGCCTCTCCGGCATCGACCTGCGCCAGCCCGGCCGCGACGAGCCCGCCGGCAAGGTCGACCGTCTCGCCGTCCGCGGTCGCGGCATCCAGGGTGATTCGGCTCCACCGATCCGGCTCGGGCGCCTCGCGGGTGGCGAGGGAACGGCCGGAGAGCCCGGCGAGCCAGGCCCGGGCGGCCTCCGCGGCGACCGGGTCGTCGGGCCAGCGCAGGCCGTCGAGGCGACCCCGCCGCCCGGACGCGAGGACGAGCTCGCCCCGCGCAGCGACCGCCTCGAGCCGGTCCTGCCCGGCGGTGCGGCCCCGGCAGGCGGGCGGCTCGCGGCTGCGCGGCCCCGCCGCCTCGGAAGGGGCGCCGGCGAGGAGCACGAGACCGAGACCCACCGCGATTCGTCCTTTCATCCGGGACACCGCCCCTCGCAAACGCCACCTGCGAGGTTGGCGTAAGCAGGGCGAGATGGTAAGAGGCCTCCCGTGGGTCTCCGTAGCTCAGCTGGACAGAGCACAGGTTTCCTAAACCGAATTGGGCGTCGCGTCGGGAAACCACGCGGCGGATCCGCTCAAAGTCGGGGAAAGCGTCGAGCCGCTCGGCTCACGCCGATCCCGAGCCAAGCCCGGCTAGCCAAGCCGGGAAGGTGTAGAGACTAGACGGGCGGCACCTAAGGGCTCATCCGGGCCTACGGTGAAGGGATAGTCCAGACCACGAACGCCTCGCGGCGGCGGCGAAAGCCGAAGTGGTATGAAACCTGGGGTCGCAGGTTCGAGCCCTGCCGGGGACGCCACGCTTTGCCAAGCCGTCCAGTTGGACCCGCATTCTGGTCCGGCCGTGGGTTCTCCAATCCATCAGATGCCACGCTCGGGCCCTACCCTGAGGCGGACGCACTGCCGTCTTGCGGCACGCTCCTGGCGCGTTGGAACAGGGTCAGCCGGAAAGCATTGGGCCGGCAGTCACGCCGGCCCTGCCGTCTTCTCGGCCGCTCGGCCGGCGTCACATGCGGGCCGGGCCTCGGAGCAGAGGGGGCAACCCGGCCCGCAACCTTCGTTCGTCCGGGCATTGCTGAGTGGCCTCGACACCCGCCGTCGGGCGGCGCGGAACCGTCCTAGTTGGAGCACATTGGACCCGTACGAGCAGTCTTCATCTCGTGATCTCCCGGTCGCTGAACGCCCGCCAAGGTCCTAACCCTCAGGCGGGCGTTCTGCTGACTCGGAGCAAGGCCAAGAGTGTGAGACGCTCTCATCTCGTTAGAACTAACAAGCGGGTTTGGCGTTGATGGGGTCTGTCCCGCACAGTGCGGGGAGCGTGACGCAACGGGAGAGGTCTCAATGCGCAAAGTCGCAGCTCTTAGTGCCGCCCTGATCGTTCTTGCAGGCCCGGTGCTGGCCCAAGGCCGGCCGCCGGGAAGCTCATCGGCCGCATCCGGCAATGCCGAAGAGAACAGCAAGCCGCGGTCGAACTCGAGCGGCGGTGGGACTGGAGGAAGCGGCGGCAGCCAGTAAGGCTCGCGCCGCGACGGCGGAAACTTCCTCGCCGGGAGATGCTGGACGGCAGCTGCTCGTGAGTGATGGTGACGGGGCGCCCGCCGAGGTCCTAAACCCTCCGGCGGGTGTTTTGCTGCCTCGGACGGGTGAGTTGTTGCCACCCGCCCCCTGTGCTTTCACCAATTCCCGTTTCCTGACCCGCAGTTAGACCTTGAGCGCGCCCTCGGGCTCGGCAGCAGCCGGAGGCCGGGCTGTCGCCACTTCCGCTTCAGGCATCACACCATCACCCGTGCCAGCGCCCGCTTCGCCGCCGTGGCAGTCCACGAGCTATTTCCCCGTGACCTTGGGCACGCCTCTCGTTCGACCGCTGGGCCAGCGCGTTGAGGCCCGCTGTTCCAGACGCAAGGCGGGGCTCGAGGCCGCCGCCAAGAGATGCGGTAAGGCTGCGTACGGGGCAAACGCCGACCCACCCGCACGAGGGTGTGGTCGGAATCTGTGACCTTGATGATTGGGCGAGTCCCCTCTCACATGCCACGATCCGGCACGTGGGAGGGAGTATCGCAAAATTTACTCACTTGCCCTTGAGGGCATCCTTGACGCTTCCTATCGCGTTCTGGACCTTGCCCTTGACTTGATCAGCAATGCCCTCGTTCTTGAGCTTCTCGTCACCTGTCAGGTTGCCCGCACCTTCTTTGACCTTGCCGCCCAAGTTCGTGGCGGAGCCCTCAACGCGGTCCTTGTCGACTGTCATGTTGCGCTCCTGCTGTTGCCTGCGCCCTATGCCGGGCTCCTGATGCAAACGAGGACCTGGCCCGATCCGTTCCGGTGGGCGTGCACCCGGCCACCGGGCCGGTGTCAGGGCTCGCCGCGGGCGGCCGAAGATTCGGGCACCGGGGGGGCGGTGGCGTGGACCGGCGCGTGCGAAACCCAACCGCCGAGCGGGTCACGCGCTCGCGCGCATCAACCAGATGGCGGCGGAGACGCCCGCGCCCGCCACCCCGATGAACCCGACGTAGAGGGCGAGGGTGGGATCGAAGTGGTTGTGCGCGTAGCCCGGCTTGCGCGGGGACAGCCGCCACCGCTCCTTGATCTCGGCGAACCGCGCCCTCGCGATGTCCTTCGGGGACAGGGCGTTGCCGCCCGCCTCCTCGCAGGTTCCGAGCATCGCCATGCCGGGATCGAACACCTCGACCTTGTCGCCGCTGCGGCCCGAGTCGATGTCGCCCTTGAGCATCGCCGTGTTGGGATTCGGGGCCTCGAGGGGGGCCGGGGTCGTGCCGCGCTGGGCCGAGAGGTGCGGCGGGACATCCGTGTCGTAGCTCATGGCGAGTGCTCTCATGTCATGCGAGGCTGATGCCTCCGGGGTTCCTGCAATGACGCCCGTGGCCGGGTGGAGTTCGCGGCACGACCGGCGACGTCCTGCGGCACAAAGCCGTCGCCGCCGCGCCCCGCCGTGAGCGGACTTACGATGGCAAACCAACGCGTCGTCCGCTCAGGTTCTGGGTCTGTCGCCGGCTTTTGTCGCAAGAACCGGCGACAGCGTTTGCGACACCTGCTCAGCGGGTGATCCGGGCGGGCGAGATCGGGTCGCTGGCCGGGAAGGTTTCCTCGACAGCCTCGTCCAGCAGGCGGTCCTGCCGGTCCCGCAGGTCCTCCCGGGGCGCCCGCTCGCGCGGCGCGGCGGCCGCGAGGTCGGACCGGGGTTGGCCCCGGCTCAGGCTCCGGTCGCTGTCCCGTCCGCGCGCCGGCGCCGACGCGCCGCGCAGGAGGCCGAAGCGCCATGCCAGCAACGCCGCGCCCACCGCCGCCAGGCCGACCGTTGCCACGAGGGCGAACTCGCTCGGCTCGGCCTTCCCGCGCGGGGTCCACCCGCTCCCCCGGAGCGCCTGCCCCCTCGCCCGGACGAAGGCCTGTGCGGCCTCATGGATTTCCTGGGCCGAGAGGAGCCGGCGGGCCAAGGGCAGCACTTCGTGCGTGTGACGGTGCAGGTGCTGGTCCACGAGGTACGAGACATCCTCGAACCGGTTCAGCCAGCCGGACACGTCATGCCGACCGTACTTCGCGAGCGCCCTGAGCTCGGACATGGCCCGCTCGTGCTCGTGCCGCAGGTCGCTGACCAGCCCCCTCGCCTCGGCATGCCTGCCGAGAGCAGTCATCAGGCTCGCTTCTACCGCAGCGGCATGGACGCGCAGCTCGTCGAGAAGATCGGCCAGGAGCCGTTCCCTGCTTCGCACCACGCCAGGACCATTGAGCGCGTTCGGAATCTCGCGGATGAGCTGAGTGATGTTCGCGTGGTCGCGTTCAATCAGTCGCCAAATGTCCATGCATCGTTCCCCTTCATTGATGCTTCCCAACTCGCATCAGTCTCAGGCCGTTCCTCGTCGAACCGCCCTGATCGGCGCTGGCGACGAACGCGCCTGCGCCTCGGGCCCGGCGTCGCGCGAGCCGGCATCGCCGCCGGGCTGACCCGGTCCGTGGCGGTGCGAGCCCGTTTCCGGGCCCGAGGTCTCGCGGCCGGCTGATCTTCAGGAGGGCGGCGCCTGCCAATGCTCCTGAATTCGTTCGGGCTTCTGTCCAGGTCGAGACCACGGATTCTCCGTGACTGCTCAGTCCAGGCCGAACCCGTTGGCTCGTCTCTGCGTTCGAATAGCCTGCTTCGCAGTTTTCGAAGCGAGCCAGAACCGGAGATCGTTCAATGAGGAAAGTCGCCGCCATCAGTGCCGCCCTGATCGTGCTCGCGAGCCCGGTCCTGGCGCAGGGCCGGCCGCCGGGGAGTTCGTCGGCCTCGTCCGGCAACGCCGAGGAGAACAACAAGCCGAGGTCGAACACCGCTGGCGGCGGTGGCGGCGGTCGATAGGCGAACGCGCCACCTCCGCAACCGCCCCGGGGATCCGGCCGTCGAGGCGGTCCCCCGCCCGGCGTGCCGGTGCCCTGCGCTCGATCATTCCTCCTCCGGGGGCGGGTCCTCGGGGGACGGAGCCCTGTCCGGCAACCCGGACGAGACCTCGCCATCCGGGGTGATCTCGGCCCCCGGCGGGGGCGGCCCGATGGCGGTGGGATCGGTGGCTGGCGGTGCCGGCGTCGCGGGGTTCGCCTCGGTGGATGCGTCGCCGTTCCTGGACATGATCACCTCCTCCCGCAAGCTGGGCCGGCGGTCTTCGCCTGCCGCTCGTCGGACGTTGCTCTGCTCGAATTCTGCGATGGTTCGGCGAGCGAGCCTTCACCTCGCTACGCTGCGCGACGGACGTCCTGCGCCGGGGCCGTCAGCGTCCGCTCAATGAGGGCTGACGAGAACCGCGTAGGCGACGAGAGCGACCACCGCCGCGATCAGCGCGATCCCCAGCAGCGCGGGCCGGACCCGGTTCGTGGTTCGCTCGGGCTTGTGACTCGGTGGGGCCATGACGCGTCTCCTGCAGCCGTCCCGGCCTAACGCACGATACTCCCCATGGGTTCTTTTGAGGCTGCGTGCGGCCGGGCAGCGGGGCCGGACCGGTTGCGGCGGGCACGCATGGGTCCCGGAGGAGGAACGCCTGTCTCGCGCATGCCTCACAGAGTGCCCGCGCGACGCGAGCCAAGGAGTCCAGGGTGTCTTGCGGAAACTTTCGCGATCCGAGGGAACGATGCAATGCAGCATGCATTATTGCAGTGCAGCATCGTGGGTAGCCCGCGGTGCTGCTGCCCTCCTAGGGCGTTTCCTCCCTGACTTGAGCCGCCCGCAAGGGCGGCTTTTTTTCGCCGGACGCGGAGCGTTCCCGCGGGAGAAGCGCTGCGGACGTCTTTGGGGTGGCCGGGAGGCGGGGCCGGATCGGCGGCGACGATCGTGGGCCGCCGGGGAGAGCAGAACCTCCGCCTCTCCCAGCAGTCGGTAAGCCGCCGCGTCATCGTGGGTAGACGATACGGTGATCGCGGCGTGAGATCGCAGTACCCTGCCAGTCGATTCCGCGCTGCGGGCTGCGGGCTCAGCCGATTGGGCCGGGTCCCTCGCGACGACCGACTCCGACAAGCATGGTGCATGAAGGAACCCCGCTCCAGATCGGGTTGGAGGAGATCACGCCGGGCGAGTTCATCATCTCCGTCGTCTGGCGGGAGAGGACGCTCGGCTCGCTGTATCTCAGGGGGCGAGCGGGACGACGCGACGGCCTTCCTGGAGGCGGCCCGCCAGCGCATCGTGCTCGCGATCGTCGGTGATGCACCGGACGACCTCGATGGTCGGGTGCAGCGCGAGCTGATCGACTTGAGCCGCAGCCTTCAGAACCCGCACGGATAGGCGGACGATCTCCAGGCGGCGGTGGTGCCGGAACCGCTCCGCGATCGCGTCTCCCGGCACCGCCGCGCGAAGAGTGCTCAGCCCGGATCGGCCGTGCGATCCTCCGGCCGTGTTCGATTCTCCCGCCTCTGCCAGCGGGCGTCGACGGCCTGGTCGATGGCGCGGCCGACCAGCAGCGCTACGAAGAGAAATCCTGCGGCGATCCCCGCCGGGCGATAGGCGCCGAGCCCGCAGGCGATGCCGAGGGCGGCCGTCACCCAGATCGCCGCGGCGGTGGTGAGGCCGTGAACCCGTCCCCTCGCCTCGCCCTTCACGATCACGCCCGCGCCGAGGAAGCCGATCCCGGTGATGGTGCCCTGGATCGCGCGGCTCGCATTCGCATCGATCCCGTCGCCGGAGAAGCCGGATCCGGACAGGGTCACGAGGGCGGCCCCGAGGGCCACCAGGGCCAGGGTGCGCACGCCCACGGGCTTGGCGTGCATCTCGCGATTGAGGCCGACCAGACCGCCGGCGAGTACGGCGGCGCCGAGGCGCAGGCACAACTCCGTGGTCGACAGCATGGCTCAGCATCGCTCCGTCGCGTCGCGTCGGCATGACTCCGCAGGTCCGGCCCCGGCAAGTCGCGTACGAGGACGAGTCTGCACCGGGGAAGTCCTGAGGCGCGGTACCGGAGCCCGGCACGCGGGTGGCCGTCCGGCACCCTCTCCGAACAGGACTTAACGCGTGGTGTGGGCTGGTCGCCGCTCTCCCGCGCGGCCGGTCCGGGCTGGGCCGCTCGTGCCGGCTCGTGTCATCCGCTATGTCGGATGACGCGTTCGCCCAAAGCGCGGGCATTTACTCGATCTCAACCCTCGGAAATCAACAATCGCCCCGTACCCTTCCATGCCGCGGCGCAACGCGCGGGCAGACCTGCGAGCCGGATATGGCCGGGAAACCTGCGGATTACCGCGACGTCCACATCGGCGGCCTCATCGAGGAACGGCGCCTGCGGGCCGGCATCAGCCGCGAGGCCCTGGCCAATCCCCTTGATGTGTCGCTCTCGCAGCTCGGCAAATACCTGAAGGGGGCCAACCGCCTCAGCGCCACCGACCTGGATGTCGTCGCGCGCGTGCTCGGGGTGCCGGTGGGGTACTTCTTCGAGGACATGCCCGGGCGGGAGCCCGGCCTCAGCGACCGGCCGCAGGCGCTGCTGGAGGCGACCTCGGGCTGGACCGGGTTCGCCGAGGCGGTGGTGCGGGCGGCCGACACGCATCTCGACGAGGATCGCCGCCGTGCCCTGGGCGGCCTGGTCCGTGCCGTCGACCGTGCGCTTTCGGGACAACACTCGTTCGGTAAAGCGAACGACTTCGGCCGATCGGATTGACGTCCGGGATTCCGGCTGCCAGAACCCCGCCACCGAAGATGTCGGGCAAATTCGGCTGCTGAGTCGCGCTCGACGGGACCTGAGGGCTTCGCAAGCTATGCCGCGTTCAAACTACCTGTTCACGAGCGAGTCGGTCTCCGAAGGCCATCCGGACAAGGTCTGCGACCGCATCTCGGACACCGTGGTCGACGCCTACCTCGCCGAGATGCCGGAAGCCCGCCTCGGCGTCGAGACGCTGGCGACCACCAACCGCATCGTCATCGCCGGCGAGGTGCGCGGCCCCGACTCGGTCACCTTCAAGGACCTCGAGGAGCTGACCCGGGCCGCCGTCAAGGACATCGGCTACGAGCAGGACGGCTTCCACTGGAAGAACGCCGACGTCGCCATCCACCTGCACGCCCAGTCCGCCGACATCGCCGTGGGCGTCGACGCCGCCGGCAACAAGGACGAGGGCGCGGGCGACCAGGGCATCATGTTCGGCTACGCGACCGACGAGACGCCCGCCCTGATGCCGGCGCCGATCTACTACGCTCACAAGATCCTCAAGGACTTGGCCGATGCCCGCAAGGGCAAGGTCGGCGCCGCCGCCAAGCTCGGGCCCGACGCCAAGAGCCAGGTCACCGTGCGCTACGCCGACGGCCGCCCGGTCGAGGCGACCCAGATCGTGCTCTCGACCCAGCACCTCGACGAGTCGCTCGACTCGGCGGGCGTGCGCGAGATCGTCGAGCCCTACATCCGGGCGGCTCTCCCTGAGTCCTGGGTCACCGACCAGACCGTCTGGCACGTCAACCCGACCGGCAAGTTCGTGATCGGCGGTCCCGACGGCGATTGCGGCCTCACCGGCCGCAAGATCATCGTCGACACCTACGGCGGCGCGGCGCCCCACGGCGGCGGCGCCTTCTCGGGCAAGGACCCGACCAAGGTCGATCGCTCGGCGGCCTACGCGGCCCGCTACCTCGCCAAGAACGTCGTCGCCGCCGGCCTCGCCCGCCGGGCCACGATCCAGCTCGCCTACGCCATCGGCGTCGCCAAGCCGCTGTCGATCTACGTCGACCTGCACGGCACCGGCGAGGTCGACGAGGCCAAGCTCGAGTCGGTCCTCGGCCAGCTCGTCGACCTGTCTCCCCGCGGCATCCGCACCCATCTCGGCCTCAACAAGCCGATCTACGCCCGCACCTCGGCCTACGGCCATTTCGGCCGCGAGCCGGAGGCGGATGGCGGCTTCTCCTGGGAGCGGACCGACCTCATCGGCCAGCTCAAGAGCGCCCTGGCCTGATCCGGCGCCCCGGTGCTAACGGGGTGGCACGCCCCTTTCTCGTCACCGGGACACCATGGACGATCACGACACCGACGCGGCCCCGGACCGGGGCCGCGCCTTCTACGGCCGGCGCAAGGGCAAGCGCCTGCGCCCGGGCCAGGAGGAGCGCCTGACCGACCTCCTGCCGCGCCTGCGGCTGCCCGAGAGCGGCTCCCTCGACGCAGCCGCGCTGTTTCCCCGTCCGGTCACGGCGACCTGGCTCGAGATCGGCTTCGGCGGCGGCGAGCACCTCGCCGCGCAGGCCCGCCTCAACCCCGGCACCGGCATCATCGGCTGCGAGCCCTTCGTCAACGGCGTGGTCAAGCTGCTGCGCACCCTCGACGACGAGGCGATCGACACCGTCCGGATCTGGGACCGGGACGCCATGGAGCTGCTGCCGCGCTTGGCCGACGCCAGCATCGGCCGGGTGTTCCTGCTCTATCCCGATCCCTGGCCGAAGCGCCGGCAGCGCAAGCGCCGCTTCGTCTCGGACGAATCCCTGGCCGAGATCGCCCGGGTGCTGGTGCCCGGCGGCGAGTTCCGCTTCGCTTCCGACATCGACGACTACGTCGGCTGGACGCTGGTGCGCGCCGCCCGCTGCCCCTCCCTGCGCTGGACTGCGACGCGCGCCGCCGACTGGACGACGCCCTGGCCCGAGTGGCCCGGCACGCGCTACGAGGCCAAGACCACCGCCGAGGGCCGCCGGCCGACCTACCTCACCTTCGAGCGGGTGTGAGACCGCCGCGCCGTCGAACGGATTCGTTCGGCGGCGCGGGCAGAGCCCGACCGGGCGCCGGCGCCGATGCGCGTCAGGATGAGGCCGTCGCGCCCGGCATGGCTCCCGGGATCCTGCCGGGATGTGCTCCGGCGCACCGCGTCTGGTGCGCGCGCGGTCGACCTTGCCGCCGGGCGTGAGGGAAGGCATGGTTTCGCGAGAACTGCCAAGCCGAGCCGGTCGGGCATGCCGGCCCGGGACGCCATGCCGGGAGCGGGGGTGGTGTCCCGACGCGCAGGATCCGCTCGTCGCCCGGCCCGTCGATCACCAGGGTCGATCACCAGGATTGAGCCGCATTGGACCAGAGGCCTGACGCCGCCCCCAGCCTGCCGGACGACCACCTCGCCCGCGTCGCCTTCGAGGGTGCGCCGGTCGGTCTCGCCTGCCTGACCGGGGCGGACCTGCGCATCGCCGCCGCCAACGCGGCCCTCGGCGCGCTCCTGGGCTCCGCGCCCGAGGCCCTGGCCGGTCGCCGTCTGGCCGAGCTTGACCACCCGCGGGGTCCTGGGACGAGCCTGGATCTGCCGCGCGAGGCGTGCTGGCGCCGGGCCGACGGCACCCCCGTCTGGGTGAGGCTCCGGGCCGGGCCCGAGCGGGCGGGCTGCCGGGTCATCACGGTCGAGGCCGTCGAGGACGCCGCCACCGCCCGGACGGAGCAGACCCGTCTCGCCCTCGCCTCCGCGGGTCTCGGCGAGTGGAGCTGGAGCCCGTCCGACGGCCGGGTCACCCTCTCCGACCGGGCCGCCACGATCCTCGGCCGCCCGGCCGGCACCCGCCCGACCTGGGTCGAGCTGCAGGACTCGGTCGGCCGCGACGACCTGGAGCGGATCCGGGCCACGGTGCAGGATGCCGTTGCCAAGGCGATCCCCTACGCGATCGAGATGCGGTTCCGCCGGGCCGGGGACGGCCAGGAGGCCTGGATCTCCGCCCGCGGCCAGGCGACCTTGGCGCCCGACGGTTCCCTCACCGGCATGATCGGGGTGCTGCAGGACGTCACCGCCCGCGAGGAAGCCCGCCGGGCCCTGCACGACCGCGAGCAGCGGCTGCGCGTGGCCACGACGGTGGCGGCCCTCGGCATCTTCGAATGGCACGTGCTCGACGACCAGTCGCTCTGGGAGAACGAGCGCATGTGGGAGATCTTCGGGCGGCGGCCGCAGGACGGCACGATCAGCATGCGGGAGTTCTTCCGCACCGTCATCCATCCGGAGGACAAGGCGGCGTTCCGACGGGCCGTGACCGCGGCCCTCCACGGGGACGGGGTGCTGCACGCGACGACGCGCATCCGCCGCGCGGCGGCCGAGCCCGCCGGCGGCGCCCCCGAGACCTGGCGCACGATCGAGATGGCCGGCCGCTTCGAGCGCGACGGACCGGCCGGCCTGCCGCGGCGCCTGATCGGCATGGTGGCGGACATCACCGGCCGGCGCCTCGCCGAGGAGCGCCAGACGCTGCTCATCCGCGAGCTGCACCACCGGGTGAAGAACACCCTGGCGACGGTGCAGGCCATCGTCGGCTCGACGGCCCGCACGGCCTCGAGCATCGACAGCTTCTACGAGGCCTTCGTCGGCCGCATCATGTCGCTGGCCCACACCCACTCGGTGCTCACCGAGGACGTCTGGCAGACCGCCTCCCTGCGCGGCCTGCTGGAGAACGAGCTGCGGCCCTACGCCGACGGCGACATGCGGCCCGGCACTGGCGGGCGGGTGGAGCTGGACGGGCCGGCGGTCGACCTGCCCTCCGAGATCGCGGTGCCGATCGGCATGGCGATCCACGAGCTCACCACCAACGCCGCCAAGTACGGGGCGCTCTCGAACCGGGCCGGGCGGGTGCGGGTCCGCTGGAGCCTCGAGCCCGGGGCGGATCGCCCGCGCCTGCGCTTCCACTGGCAGGAATCCGGCGGCCCGACCGTCGCACCGCCGACCCGCCAGGGGTTCGGCTCGCGCCTGCTGCAGCGCGTGCTGACGACCCAGGTCCAGGCCGAGGTCGCGACCGACTACGCGCCCGGCGGCCTCGGCCTGACGATGCTGGCTCCGCTGCCCGCGCGCAACGCCGCCCTCAATCCCCTGGCGACGCTCTGAGGCGGTCGACGCCCGACCGCAAGCGACCTCACGCGGAGCCGGTGCGGGCCGCGCCCTCCCCGCCGGCGTTCCGGAATTCCTTCAGCTCATCGATCGATCGGAAATGGAAGCGGCCGGCCGGCGTCTCGGCGTCGATCGTGCCGTCGGCGTACATCGTGTAGGTGTTGCCGCCGGAATCGTAGGTGCCGATGACCGTCTTGGCCGGCGGCATCTCGGGCCCGGGCTCGGGCGCCGGCTCGGCCTCCCGCGCATCCCCGGCCTCGGGTGTCCGCTCCTCCGCAGGGGGCTGGGGGGACGGCTCCTGGGACGTGGGCTCGTGGAAGTGGGAGTCCTGAGAGGAGGGCTCTCGGGGGGAAGCCTCTTGGGAGAAGGGTTCCTGCGAAGCCGGCCCCTGAGGCGTGGCGTCCTGGGGCGCGGGCTGCGGGGACACGGGCTCCTGGGATGCGGCCTGCTCCGGCACGGATCCGTGCGTCCCCGCCGGCAGGTCGTGGTCGTCGGCCCGGGTCAGGCGCAGCTCGCTCGCGGCGAGCCCGGCCCCCGCGACGGCGGCGCCCGCCGCGAGCGCCGCACCGCCGTCGAGGCCCGTCGGCGTCGCCGGCTCGGCCGGTCGCGGACCGGGTGCGGCGAGGGGCGCGGCCGGGAACGGGGCCGGCGGCAGGATCGGCTCGCTGCGGGCCGCCCGGACCGGCGCGGCCGCCGCCTCGTCCGAGGCCCGCTCGCTCAAGGCCCGCTCGATGCGCCCGAGGCGCGCCGCCACGGCGGTGATCCCGAGCAGCACCGCGCCGCCGCTCGCGCCCACGGTGCCGGCGATCACCATGGTCCACCCGACCTCGAGCCGCACGAAGGGGATGCCCTGCACCATCGCGGCGAGACCGCCGAGCAGCATCAGGAGGGCGAGCACGAACAACGCAACGATCATCGGACTCTCGGGCAGGCGGCGCGGGGCAGCCGAACGGGCGGGCCGGGGCCGCGGCCCCGCCCGCCCGTGACGGCGCGACGGAGCAGACTTAAAGGCGGAGGCCGCATTTGCAAAATCGCCGCGCTTCCTCCCGCGCCAAAGCCCGGGATGGCGGGCGCTCCGAACCGCCGGCGGCGTTGCCGCCGGGGCGGGGCCGACTTAGGTAGACGCGGGTGCCGCGGCGGCGCCTCCCGGAATCGCCGCGGAAACCCGTGCGATCCGGAGACACGCCGATGGCCTTCACGCTGCCCGAACTCCCCTACGCCTACGACGCGCTGCAGCCCTACATGTCGAAGGAGACCCTGGAGTTCCACCACGACAAGCACCACAAGGCGTATGTCGATACCGGCAACAAGCTCCTCGAGGGCTCGGAGCTTGCCGGCAAGAGCGTCGAGGAAGTGGTGAAGGCCTCCTACGGCCAGAACCAGGCGCTGTTCAACAACGCCGGCCAGCATTACAACCACATCCACTTCTGGCAGTGGATGAAGCCGAACGGCGGTGGCGCGATCCCGGGCGCTCTGGAGAAGAAGATCGCCGAGGATCTCGGCGGCACCGACAAGTTCAAGGCCGACTTCATCCAGGCCGGCGTGTCGCAGTTCGGCTCCGGCTGGGCGTGGCTCGCCGTGAAGAACGGCAAGCTCGAGATCATGAAGACCCCCAACGGCGAGAACCCGCTGGTGCACGGCGCCAAGCCGATCCTCGGCGTCGACGTGTGGGAGCACTCCTACTACATCGACTACCGCAACCGCCGTCCCGACTACCTCAAGGCGTTCATCGAGAACCTGGTGAACTGGGAGCACGTCGAGAAGATGTACGGCGAGGCGAACGCCTGATTGACGCCGCGGAACCGCGGAGCGAGAACCCCCTCCCCCTCCGGGCGAGGGGGTTTTTTTGTGCGCCGCGTCCGAGAGCCGGCCTGGCACGGCTTCCGATCTGCGATTTCCCAGGTCCACCCTTCGCCACGCCGGTGCGACCTCTCGTCGGCGTCCGTGATCGCGGCGGTCAGCCCGCCGTCAGCCACACCAGGTGCCCGTCCGGATCGCGCAGGAGCGCGTCGACGCCGCCGTCCGGCCGTGGCACCGGCCCCGCCGCGACGAGCCGTCCGGCATGGGCGGCGCAGGCGGCCCGCAGGGCCGCGCCGTCCGTCATCTCCACCACCAGCCGGGTCGCCGCGACGTCGTTGACCGCGAGATCGGAGGGCGATCGCGGATGGTCGCCGCGGTAGCACAGCAGCTCGACGTGGGGCGGATGGCCGTCGGGAAAGCCGAGGCCGGTGACCTCGACGGTCGGGTCGGCGACGGCGTCGAGGCGCGCCTGCTCCGGGCCGGTGTTGAGCGAGCGCGACGCCACGTGCAGGCCGAGGGATTCGTAGAACGTGACGCTGCGGCCGGTCTCCGCTACCGAGATCGCCGAGTGGTCGAGGCCGAGGCAGACGTCGCCAGCGTCGGGCCGCCGCCAGGACGCGGGCGTTTCGTCCGCCGGGTAGGCCAGCAGCTCGAGGGGATGCCCCTCGGGGTCGCGGAACTTGAACGCCGTGACGCCTCCCGACGAGGCCGGCAGCCGCACCGGCCCGTCCGTCGAGATCGGGCGCCAGCCCGCCTGCGCCGACAGGCGGGCATGGGCCCTGCCCATGTCGGAGACGATGATGGCGCAGTGCTGGAACAGCGGGCTGGTGCCCGGCAGCTCGCCCGGATAGGGCCGCCCGGCCGGCGCGACCGCCACGAGGTCGAGGCGCTGCGCGCCGAGGCGCAGGGGCACGGTCCGCGCCTGCGCTCCGGCCAGGCCGGTCAGGCCGGCAGCATCCGCGGCCGGCGGCGCCTCCGCCGCGGTGAAGCCGAGGGCGTCGCGGTAGAAGCCTGCGAGCCCCTCCGGATCGGCGGCGTTCAGGGTGATGCGGGCGAGGCGCAGGGCACCCGGGGGACGGGCACTCACGGGGTCTGCACCCCGCGGCGATCGAGGAAGATGGAATAGAGGGTGTGCGAGCCGCCGATGAACAGCCGGTTCTTGGCCGGCCCCCCGAAGGTGATGTTCGAGACCCGGTGCGGCACCAGGATCTTGCCCATCAGCTTGCCCTCCGGGCTGAGGCAATGCACCCCGTCGCCCGCGCTCGACCAGACGTTGCCGTCCTCGTCGACCCGCATTCCGTCGCAGTAGCCCGGCGAGATCGTGTGGAAGATGTTGCCGCCCGACAGGGCGCCGTCCGGCGCGACGTCGAACACCCGGATGTACTGGCGCGGGTTCGGCTTCGATTGATCGCCGGTCTCGGCCACGTAGAGCCTGCGCTCGTCGGGCGAGAAGGCGAGGCCGTTCGGCCCGTCGAAGTCGCCGGCCATCACCGCGATCTCCCCCGTCGCCGGATCGAGGCGGTAGAGCGCCGGCGGCTGCTCCGATCGCTGACGCCCGCCCTCGTAGTCGTTCGCGATGCCGTAGACCGGATCGCTGAACCAGATCGTGCCGTCGGACTTCACCACCACGTCGTTGGGCGAATTCAGGCGCTTGCCGGCGTGATGGGTGACGAGGGTCGTGACCGTGCCGTCGGGCTCGGTGCGATAGAGGCAGCGGCCGCGATGCGAGCAGGCGATCAGCCGGCCCTGCCGGTCGCGGGTCTGGCCGTTGGCGTAGTTCGAGGGCTCCCGGTAGACCGAGAACCCCGCGCCCTCGATCCACCGCATGGTGCGGTTGCGCGGCAGGTCCTGGAACAGCAGGCAGTCGGCGTCGCCCATCCAGACCGGGCCCTCGATCCAGCGGAAGCCGGAGCCCAGCTCCTCCAGGGGCGCGTTGCCGAGGATGTAGTGCTTGAAGCGCTCGTCGTGGATCTCGATCCCGTCCATGGCGTCACCGGAACCGGCAGGCCGCCCCGGTGGTCGGGGGCTTGTCGTACTGGATGATCATCAGCACCGCCGGCTCGTCCCCGACCGTGCCGGAGCGGTGGCCCTTCCTGCCGTCGACCTCGCGGACGTTCTGGTCCTCGCCGAAGGAGATCTCGCCGGGGCCCATCTCGACCCGGGTGCCGTCCATCGACTCGACGAACCAGCGGCCCGAGAGCGGGACGATCCATTGCGGCTTCGGGTTCGGGTGCCAGTCGCCTTCCCAGCCGACGGGCTGGACGGTCACGAACACGGTGGCGCCGTCATGGGTCTTCTGCCCCTGCCATTGCGGCGGGGCCGGCGGCGACATCGACTTCTCCTCGAACTCGGTGAAGGCGCACCGGGTCTGGTGGCTGATCCCGTCCGCGTCGGCCCAGAGGTGCCAGTAGGGAATGGTGGGCTTCTGGTTGCTCATCGCTGGGTCTCGCTGACGCTGTAGGGATTCGATGAAGCGAACGGGTCCGAGAAGAAATTCTCCACGGTGGAGGCCCCGGTGCCGAAGGTGACGAGCAGGAACCCGCCGGCGAGCGCGAGGTTCTTCCAGAAATCCCAGAACAGCTCGCGGCCCTTGCCGCCGGACCAGAAATCGCCCGGCTTCCAGAACTGCTTCCACAGGAGCGCCGTGACCCCGCAATAACCGGCGAGCACGAAGGCCGCGAAGCGGTCGGCGATGCCGGTGAGGATGCCGAGCGACATCACGATCTCGACGAACAGCCCGACCAGGATCAGCGCCGTGGCGGGGCCGGTGGCGTGCACCGCCTGCTTCGCCTGGCCGACCGCGCCGCGAAAGTTCAGGATCTTGTCGAGGGCGCTGAACGGCAGGAACAGCAGCACCAGGAGGAGCCTGACGCCGAAGGCGACCGCGATGCTGAAGGTGGCCATCGACCCGTGACCTCGCTGACCGGTGTGCGCCTGCGAAAAGCTAAGTGGGGCGGATCGACGTTCGGGCCAGCCCCGCCATATCCGCCTCCAGCACGGCCGAACGGCCGTGGATCATCCCGCGCCTGCCGCAGGAGGAGTGACCGCCGATGAGCGAGAACCGGCACTACGACGTCGTCATCGTCGGCTCGGGGCCCGGCGGCGGCACCATGGCGTGGCGTCTGGCCCAGACCGGCAAGCGCATCCTGCTCCTCGAACGCGGCGACTACCTGCCGCGGGAGCGGGAGAACTGGGACAGCCAGGCGGTCTTCGTCGATGCCCGCTACCAGGCGCCCGAGACCTGGTACGGCGCCGACGGCTCGAGCTTCCATCCCGGCCTGCACTACTTCGTCGGCGGCAACAGCAAGGTCTACGGCTCGGTCCTGCTCCGCCTGCGCGAGAAGGACTTTTATCAGATCCGCCACCCGGACGGCATCTCGCCGGAATGGCCGCTGAAATACGACGTGTTCGAGCCCTACTACCAGGCGGCGGAGGAACTCTACTACGTCCACGGCCTGCGCGGCGAGGACCCGACCGAGCCGCCCGCATCCAAACCTTACGCCTACCCGCCGATCACCCACGAGCCGCGGATCCAGGAGCTGTTCGACGGGCTCAAGCGCGAGGGGCACCGCCCCTTCCACCTGCCGGTCGGCGTGCGGCTGGAGGAGCGGGACGGCAAGCCGCTGCCGCACTCGGCCTGCATCCGCTGCGACGCCTTCGACGGCTATCCGTGCATCACCAACGGCAAGGCCGACGCGCAGATCGCCTGCGTCGACCCGGCGCTGGCGGCGCACGCGAACCTGACCCTGATGACGAACTCCTACGTCGACCGCCTGCTCACCGATCCGGCCGGGCGCAGCGTCACCGGCGTCGAGGTGAAGCGCGGCGACGCCACCGAGGTCTTCACCGGCGACATCGTGGTGGTGGCCTGCGGCGCGCTCTCCTCGGCGCTGCTCCTGCTGCGCTCCGCCACCGACGCCCACCCGCAGGGGCTGGCCAACCGGTCGGGCCAGGTCGGCCGCAACTACATGCGGCACAACAACTCGACGGTGCTCGCCATCTCCCGCACCCCGAACCCGACCAAGTTCCAGAAGACGCTCGGCCTCAACGACTTCTACTTCGGGTCCGACGACTGGGAGTTTCCCCTCGGCCATATCCAGATGGTCGGCAAGTCGGACGGGGTGCAGATCCACGGCGAGGGGCTGCCGGGCTTCCTGCAATGGTTCCCGGAAAAACCGTTCGACTGGCTCGCCAAGCACTCCCTCGACTTCTGGCTCACCACCGAGGACCTGCCGATCCCGGAGAACCGGATTTTCTACGACGGGGCCAAGGTGCGGCTGGACCTGAAGCAGACCAACGAGGAGGCCCTGCACCGCCTGAAGGCCAAGCTGCGCAACCTCTGCGGCAAGCTCGAGATCCATCCGCAGCTGTTCGACCGCTCGCTCTACCTCGGCAAGGACGTGCCGCTCGGCGGCACCGCCCATCAGGCCGGAACCCTGCGCTTCGGTCCCGATCCGGCGACCTCGGTCCTCGACCTCGACTGCAAGGCGCACGAGCTCGACAACCTCTACGTCACCGACGCGAGCTTCTTCCCGTCGATCGGCGCCGTGAACCCGACGCTGACGATCATCGCCAACTCGCTCAGGGTGGCGGATCACATCGTCGGGCGGCTGGGGAGCTGAATCCCCTGCTCTTTCCCGGGCGGCTGGACCACCAGTGGATGGCGGCCCGGGAAAGGCGAGGCTGGCGGTTTGGAGCGCAGAACGGCCCGTGCGCCGCGCATAGGCGCCGCACCGCCTCCCAGGCTATGACGATGGCGACCCCCATAGGAGCCGTCGATGCCCCTGGACCCCGCCCTCCGCGACCGCATCATCACCGCCGTCGCCGAGAACTTTTCCGAGCAGGTCGCCCACACCCAGGCGCTGATGCGCTTCCCCTCGACCCGCGGCGAGGAGCAGGCGATCCAGGACTTCGTCTTCCGGAGCTTTCGCGAGCGCGGCTATGCCATGGACCGCTTCGCCATGGACCGGACGCAGATCGAGGCGCATCCGGGCGGGGCGCGGTTCAGCCCGGAGCATTCCGAGGCGCCGATCGTGGTCGGCATCCACCGGCCGCGTGCGGAGCGGGGGCGCTCGCTGATCCTCCAGGCCCATGTCGACGTGGTGCCGCCGGGCCCGGCCGATCTCTGGACCCACCCGCCCTTCGAGCCGGTGGTCGAGGGCGACTGGCTCTACGGCCGCGGCGGGGCCGACATGAAGGCCGGGCACGCCGCCAACCTGTTCGCCCTCGACGCGCTCCGGCGCATCGGGCTCCAGCCCGCCGCCACCGTGACGCTGCAATCCGTGGTGGAAGAAGAATCGACCGGCAACGGCGCCCTGATGACCCACCTGCGCGGCTACCGGGCCGACGCGGTGCTGATCCCCGAGCCCGAGGAGGAGATGCTGGTGCGCGCCAATACCGGCGTGCTGTGGTTCCGGGTCGAGGTCCGGGGCCGGCCGGTCCACGTGCGCGAGATGGGGACGGGGGCGAACGCCATCGACGCCGCCTACCGGGTGATCGGCGCCCTGCGCGAGCTGGAGGCGCGCTGGAACGCCGACAAGGCTGGCCGTCCGCACTTCGAGGGCGAGGCGCACCCGATCAACCTCAATATCGGCCGGATCGAGGGCGGCGACTGGGCCTCCTCGGTGCCGGCCTGGTGCCGGATCGACTGCCGCATCGCGATCTATCCGGGCAGGAGCGCGGCCGATGCGGCCCGGGAGATCGAGGCGGCGGTCCAGGCCTTCGCCCGCGACGACGCCTTCCTGTCGAACAGCCCGCCCCACGTCACATTCCACGGCTTCTTCGCCGAGGGCTACGTGCTCGAGGAGGGCTCGGAGGCGGAAGCCGTGCTCGGCCGGGCGCACGAGGCGGCCACCGGCGGGGCGCTCCAGAGCTTCATGACCGCCGGCTATCTCGATACCCGGGTCCACGCCCTCTACGACCGGGTGCCGGCGCTCTGCTACGGGCCGAAGAGCGAGAACATCCACGGCTTCGACGAGCGGGTCAGCCTCGCCTCGCTCAAGCGCATCACCACCGCGATGGCACTGTTCGTCGCCGAGTGGTGCGGCACCGAAGCCGCCTGACCTGACGGTCAGGTGCGCCGGGGCACCGTCGCGATCGGCCGGTGCGGGCAAGGCTTCGCTCCAGTTGGAGCCGAGCCATGTCCCGCCGCCTCATCGCCCTGATCGCCCTGGCCTTCGTCGCGGACGCGATCGCGGTGCACGGCCGCGCCCCGCGGGCGATCAGCATCGTCCACCCGGAGGCAGGCGAGACGGTCCGGCCCGGGCGGCAGCAGGGATCGCGGTGAGCCACGGACCCGCGCCGGGCGCGGGCCGCCGGACTGCAGTGTCGGCGATGCGGTCCCGGGCCTGAGCCTCATCCGGCGAAACGGAGGCCGATCCGTCGCGGACAATGCGGCCAAGTCAAGCAATCCTGAGACATCGCCCGGTCATGACGTGATCCGGCGCTGCCCTGGATGAAATTCCTATCGGTCGCCGGACCAGCAAGTGTATACCGCCGAACAGACCGGTTGAACTAGTCCGAACGGCCGAGTGTCGGCCGAGTGCCAATCTCCCTTAAATCGACCCGCAGTCGAGCGTGCGAGCGCGCGGCGGCGGGTCCGGCGCGACCCAAGTTCCGGGATCGAGGAGACTGGTCGAGCGCCGTCCCGCCCACGGAGCCGTCGCACCGGTCTCTGGGGAACCAGCAGACGACAGCCGGCATGGCCGGGTGGCGGAACGGTCGGACGAAGAGATGGGGCGCGAGGGCTTTGCCCGCTCGGCCGGCGACGCCGCGACCTGCGAGGCGACGCTGGGCCGGAGCGTGTCGGTGCGCGGCGCCGGCCTGCATACTGGCCGGGTGTCCCGGATCACCCTCGCCCCGGCCCCCGCCGGCCACGGCGTCCGCTTCGCGGTGCGCTGCCCGGTCACCAACGCCCGCGCCGAGGTCCCCGCCGCCTCGTCCGGCTGGGTGGCGAGCCGGATGAGCACCTCCCTCGACCTCGGCGGCGGGCGCAAGCTGCGCACCATCGAGCACCTGATGGCGAGCCTGGCGGCCTCCGGCATCGACAACGCCGCGGTCACCGTGGAGGGGACCGAGATCCCGATCCTCGACGGCTCGGCCGCTCGCTGGTGCGCGCTGATCGACGCCGCCGGGCGGGTGACCCAGGCGCGGCCGCGCCTGGCCCTGCGGATCCGCGCCCCGTTCCAGGTCGACGGCCTGCACGGCTTCCTGCGGGCCGAGCCCTGCGCGGGGTTCAGCGTCGATGTCAGCACCGATCGGCTGCCGGGCTTCGGCGTGCTGCGCTGGGCCGGCCCGATCGACGCGGCCTCGTTCCGAACGGCCATCGCCCCGAGCCGCAGCTTCGGCAACGCCTCCCTGATCTGGCGCACCCTGCTCAAGACCCGCCTCGCCCGGACGCTCCTGCCGTGCGCGACCCGCGAGCGGCTCTGGGCCCGCTCGTTCGAGTCCCAGACCGTGTGCGGCGGCGACGGCCCGGGACCGACGCTGCCGCGGCCGGAATACCAGCGCCCGATCGCCCCGGAGACGCAGGCGCGGATGCATCCCCGCGACCGCGAGCCGCTGCTGCGCGGGGCCCGGCCGGGGCGGGTGGCGATCCTTCTCGGCGGCCGCGTCCTCGGCGGCGCCCGCTTCCCGGACGAGCCGGTGCGGCACAAGATCCTCGACCTCGTCGGCGATCTCGCCCTCGCGGGCCGGCCGATCCTCGGGCGCATCGTGGCGAACTGCCCGACCCACGCCCTCACCTTCGCCTTCCTGACCGAGCTGATGCGCCATCCGGAATGCTGGGAGGTGGTCTCCCTGGCCGATCTCCCCCCGCCGACGGTCCCCTAGCCGCGGGCAGCCCGGCCGCGCCAACTTGATTTGGCCGCAAAGGAGAGCGATCGAGACGGGCCGGCGGCCGCGCTCGCGGACGGCAGGGGAGATCCGGGGCCTCCGCCTTGCTCCGAAGCTTGGGCGTCAGTACGGTCCGGCACCTCCCTGAGCCGCCCCGTGCCGTGGCCGTCCCCGTTCGGTCGGAAGACCCCGAAGCTTGCGTACAGTCTCACTCGTCCTCGCCTGCCTCGTCGCCCTCGTCGGGCTGCTCGTGTCCGCGCCGCAGGCCGGCGCGGTCGAGGCCGTGCGCGTCACCCTCGACTCGCAGGCCATCGACCTGACCCCGGCGATCGAGCGCTACCGCTCCGACGGCGACCTGATCCAGATCTCCACCGCGCCGGGCAAGGACGGCATCGTGCGCCGCATCGCCGTGAAGGCGCGCGAGACCGGCGCGCGGCCGGACTGGATGGTGTTCGCGCTCACCAACGACACCGACGAGCAGATCGACCGCCTGCTGGTGGCACCCCATTTCCGCCTCGTCGGCTCCGGGGTGGTCTGGCCCGACCTCGGCGGCTCGCGCATCGCCGCCATCACGGCGAGCCAGGGCATCCGGCCCGAGCGCGACGAGAGCCCGGACGCCGACCAGTTCGTCATCACGCTCGATCCCGGCACCACGGTCACCTTCGTGGCCGAGCTGCGCACGCCCAACGTGCCGCAGGTCTATCTCTGGGACCAAGATGCTTATCGCAAGAAGGCCACCGGCCTCACCCTCTACAAGGGCATCATCATCGGCATCGCGGGGCTGCTGGCCCTCTTTCTGACCATCGTGTTCGTGG
The DNA here is from genome assembly GCF_001043975.1 of Methylobacterium variabile. Lineage (GTDB taxonomy): Bacteria > Pseudomonadota > Alphaproteobacteria > Rhizobiales > Beijerinckiaceae > Methylobacterium > Methylobacterium variabile. The sequence goes on along the minus strand of NZ_LABY01000070.1, from coordinate 5,017 downwards.
TCAAGGGCGCCATCATCTTCCCGGCGGCGGCGGCGCTCGCCTGGGCGGTGCTGGCCTATGCGTGCATCGATTTCGGCTTCTTCCAGCGAATCTTCCCCGTCACCGAGGCGACCGAGCGGATCTACCGCGCCTCCGCCGAGGCGGTGCTGGGCGCGACGCTGCTGGTGTTCCTGTTCGCCTATCTCAACCTCGCCCGCTGGCACGTGCGCTACAGCCACGTCGCGCTGATCTGGCTCCTGTTCCTCGCCGGCCTCGTCGGCCTCGCGGTGATCGACCCGCCGGTGGCGGCGGGCGTCGCCCGGATCTCGGTCGCGACCGTGGCGGGCGTCGGCCTGCTCCTCGTCGTCTACCTCGCCATCCACAACGGCTACGACCGGGCGATCCTGCTGATCCCGACCTGGCTCCTGCTGTTGGCCTGGGTGGTCGCGGCAGGCTTCGCCATCACCGGCCAGCTCCACAACGACCTCGTCCAGCCGGCCCTGATCGGCGGCCTGGTGCTGATCGTGATGCTGATCGGCTTCACGGTGCTCCAGCACGCCTTCGCGGGCGGCGGGCTCGGCAACAGCCTCGTCTCCGACACCGAGCGCCGGGCGCTCGCCCTCACGGGCGCCGGCGACGTGGTGTTCGACTGGGACGTGCCGGGAGACCGGGTCTTCGCAGGAGCAGAGATCGAGGGGCAGCTCGGCCTCAAGCGCGGGGCGCTGGAGGGGCCACAGGCGAACTGGCTCTCGCTCCTCCATCCCTTCGACGTCGAGCGCTACTCCGCCGCCCTCGACACCGTGATCGAGGAGCGCCGCGGCCGCATCACCCAGGATTTCCGCCTGCGCTCCGCGGCCGGGCCGTACTACTGGTTCCGCCTCAAGGCGCGGCCCGTGATCGGCACCGACGGCGAGGTGGTGCGCATCGTCGGCACCATCGCGGACGTGACCGAGGCGAAGATCGCCGAGGAGCGGCTGCTGCACGACGCGGTGCACGACAACCTCACCGGCCTGCCGAACCGCGAGCTGTTCCACGACCGGCTCGACGCGGCGCTGGCGCTCGCGAGCCAGGACCCGCGCCTGAAGCCGACCCTCTTCGTGGTCGACATCGACCGCTTCAAGCAGGTCAACGACGCGATCGGGCTCTCGGCCGGCGACTCGATCCTCCTCACCCTGTCGCGCCGGCTCAACCGGCTGCTGCGGCCGCAGGACACCCTGGCGCGCATCAGCGGCGACGAGTTCGCGATCATCCTGCTCTCCGAGCGCGACCCCGACCGCATCATCGCCTTCGCGGACAGCATCCGCCGGGCCATCACCACGCCGATCACCTACGCTGACCGGGAGATCTTCCTCACCCCGTCGATCGGCGTTGCCCTGCACGAGGCGGGCGCGGTGGTGAAGCGCGACGACGTGATCAAGAACGCCGAGCTCGCGATGATCAACGGCAAGCGCCAGGGTGGCGACCGCATCGAGGTCTACCGCCCGACCATGCGCTCCGACCGGGGCGAGCGGATGATGCTCGAGAGCGACCTGCGCCGGGCGCTCGAACGCAACGAGATCAAGGTGCTGTTCCAGCCGATCGTGCGGCTCGAGGACCGCACCGTGGCGGGCTTCGAGACCGTCCTGCGCTGGGACCATCCCCGCCTCGGCCGGGTCACGCCCCAGGTTTTCCTGCCGATCGCCGAGGAATCCGGCCTCATCGTCAACCTGGGCGTCTTCGCCCTGGAGCGGACCGCGGCGGAGCTCGCGGCCTGGCAGCAGGCGCTGGTGGTCGAGCCGCCGATCTTCGCCTCGGTCAACCTGTCGTCGCGCCAGCTCCTGCGCCACGACCTCCTGCACGACGTGAAGACCGTGCTCGCCCGCACCGGCGTCGTTCCCGGCTCGCTCAAGCTCGAGCTGACCGAGGCGCTGGTGATGGAGAACCCGGAATACGCCGCCCAGATGCTGGCCCGGATCCACGAGCTCGGTGCGGGCCTGTGCCTCGACGATTTCGGCACCGGCTACTCGGCGCTGACCTACATGCAGCGCTTCCCCTTCGACACGATCAAGATCGACCAGTCCTTCGTGCGCCAGATGGCGAGCGGCCGCTCGGGCATCCTGCGCTCGATCGTCCGGATGGCGCAGGAGCTCGGGCTCGAGATCATCGCCGAGGGCGCCGAGTCGGAGGCCGACGCCCTGGCGCTGGCCGAGATCGGCTGCGACTACGCGCAGGGCTTCGCCTTCGGCGAGCCGATGTCGATCCTCCAGGCGCGGCAGCTGGTGGGGGCGACGCCGGAAGCGGCGTGACGGCAAGCCCCGCCACCGTCGAAGTCCAGGGTCCCGGCGGTCGTCGGACCGGCAGGACACGCACCACGGCCCGGCCGAGCTGTGCGTTGCCGCACAGAACCGGCCTACTCCGACGCGGGAGATGAGCGGGCGGCCTCCGAGGGCGAGACCGTCCGCGGGGTGCCGGGCCGGGGTCCGATCCGCTCCTTCTCGCGCTCTCCCCCGGTCGAGGAGGTCCCCGATGAGGTCGTTGCACGCGGCACTGGTCCTCGCGCTCCTGATCGCGACTGTCATGCGGGCCGGTGCCGCGTCCGGCGAGACGCCCCCGGGACCACCGACCTTCGCCGCTTACAGGCAGACCGCGCTCGACATCCTGCGGGCTCGCCGCGGTTCGGAGGAGACGGCGGCCCTGAACGCGCCGCGGGAATGGCGCCCGGCCGCGCCGGGGCGCAGCGTGAAGCCCTCCCGGGGCATCCTCCTCGTGCACGGGCTCGGGGATTCGCCGTGGTCGTTCCACGACATCGCCCGGGACCTCGCCGCCGGGGGCTACCTCGTCCGCACGGTCCTCCTGCCCGGCCACGGCACCCACCCCGAGGACCTGCTCGACGTGGACGTGGAGCAGTGGCGGCAGGTCGTGCGGGAGCAGGCGGAGGCGCTGCGCCGCGACGTCGGGCAGGTGTATCTCGGCGGCTTCTCCACCGGGGCCAACCTGGTCACGGAGTACGCCTACGCGAACGACGACATCGCCGGGCTCGTGCTGTTCTCTCCGGCCTTCAAGTCGGACGTGCCCCTCGACTGGCTCGCGCCGCTGCTCGCCCGGTTCCGCCCGTGGCTGCTGGCCCCGGACGGGCGCGCGCCGCTCCAGACCGAGGTGCGCTACCTGACGGTGCCGACCAACGGATTCGCGCAGTTCTCCCACAGCAGCCAGGCCGTGCGCCGGCGCCTCGACGAGAGGCCGTTCGGGAAGCCGATCTTCATGGTCGTGGCCCGGCACGATTCGGTGCTCGACGCGGGCTACCTGCTCGAGACGTTCCGCGAGCGCTTCCCGCATCCGGCGAGCCGGCTGATCTGGTACGGCGAGGCACCGGCGATGCCGGGCGACGAGACGCGGATCCTCGTGCGCGGCGACCGGCTGCCGGACTGGCGGATCAGCCAGTTCTCGCACATGGGCATCCTGTTCAGCCCCGCGAACCGCCTCTACGGCGCGCGCGGAATCTCTCGCATCTGCTGGAACGGACAGGATGCCGCTGCCATGCAGGCCTGCGAGCGCGGCGCGGAGGTCTGGTACTCGGATTGGGGCTATCGCGAAGCGGGGAAGGTCCACGCGCGGCTGACCTTCAACCCGTACTTCGCGTGGCAATCCTCCGTCATGAGGTCAGTGCTGGACGCCGCAGGAGGGTCTTCCGCCAGGGCTCCCGGCCGCCCGGGCGCGGACGCGTCCCGGACGTCGCGGGCGGCGACAATCTCGGCCGGCACGCCGGCCACCAGCGTGAGCGACGAGGCGGACTCCGACGTCCCGGGACGGGTCTCCTGGGCGCCGCCCGCCTTCCGATCCCTGACGCGGTCGCGTCGCCGGGCCGAACGGCGAGGTTTCGGATCCGCCGGAGCGCGTCGGGTCAGGCGGCCTTGCCGGCCGGCCTCGCGGCGGTCACGGGCGTCCCCCGCCCACCGGCTCGGCGCACAGGGCGCGCAGGGCCTCGACCAGCCGGTCGGGGTTGAGGGGCTTTCGCAGGATCGGCAGGTCCGGCCACATCAGCCGCATCGCCCGGGGCAGCACGCCGCCGGTGCAGATCAGGACCGGCACGCCCTTGCCGATCAGGCACTCGGCGGTCGGCGTGGCCTCGCCGTCGGCGAGGTTGAGGTCGAGGACCGCGACGTCGACCTCCTCGATGTCGATGAGCGCCAGGGCCTCGCGGTTGGTGCGGGCCGGGCCGACGGCGTGGGCGTTCGAGCCGGTGACGATCTCGGTCAGCTCCAGGGCGACCAGCGCCTCGTCCTCGACGATCAGCACCCGTCGTCCGTCCAGCATCGCGATCTCCGTGAGTTCCGGACCGGGCGAATCGATGCCCGGTCAGGGCAGCGCGGCGAGAGTGTGTCGGTATCGCCCGCCCGGTCAATCGCGCGAATGCGGCAGGCTCGCTTAAATGGTCCTTAACCATGACGGCAGCATCGTCAGCCTGGCCGTGAGCGGATGCGGAGCACCCGTCCCGGGGGTGTGATCCCGACGGCCTGCATGAGGCGCGGAGAGGCGGCGATGGGCGAGGCGGCGTTTGACATCGCGTACCGGGAGAGCGACGGCCCCAGCGCCAACCTGGTGCGGCGCCTGCTCCTGCCGCCGGGCTGGCTCGGGCCGCGGCCCATGCGGCTGCCCCCGCCCGAGGAGCTGCCGGAGGAGGAGATCGACGATTTCGTCGCGCAGCTCGAGGCGGAGAACAAGATCATGAAGGCGGTGCTCCGCTCCGAGCGCGAGGCCGCCGCCGAGCTGCGCGCCCAGGTCGCCGCCCTGACGAGCCAGCAGGTCCAGGACGAGGACCGGAACGAGGAGCTGCGCACCGACCGTGACCGCTGGGCCTCCCTGGTTGAGCGCCTGCTGTTCGCCCCGCGCTGATCGCCCAAGGCCCCAGCACCCCATCGCCCGAAGTCGCACGGAGACGGCCATGAGCCCCCGCTGCTCGCTCGTCGTCAACGGCAAGACCGTCCGTGTGGCGACCGGCGACACGCCCCTTGATGCCGCGCTGCCCGGCAGCGTCGCCGCCGGGCAGCGCGGCATCAAG
>NZ_LABY01000007.1 GCF_001043975.1 Methylobacterium variabile | reverse complement strand
CCCGCGGAGGTGCGTGGACGTGCCGGGGGGGGGGCGCCGGCCGGGGCGCAGGTAGGGGGCTGCACCGCCGGGGGCGGGGCGGGGTTGGGAGTTGGGGAAGTGACTGCCGCCCTCCGTGGCGAGCTGGCGGTAGGGCGGGGCGCGGGACAGGCCGAACCGTGCGCAGATCATCTCCGCACCGAGGTCCGGCGAGGCGAGCCTGCTCTGGATGAAGGCCCGGATCTCGGTGCTGACCCGCCGCTCCGCCAGGTGCGGATCGGCGGGCGGATCGGGAATCGCCGCCCGGCACAGCTTGGCGGCCGCGGCCGCGACGCCGGGCACGTCCTTCGCGTCCAGGCGGTCGGCGACGGAGACGAGCTCGCACAGGTAGGAGGCGAACAGCTTCGCTGCCGGACTGTCCCGCGTCCGCAGAACGGTCCCGTGCAGGGCGGCGACCGACCGGTCCCGCCCGGCCAGGAGCCCGCGCGGCACGACGATGGTCGTGGCCCTGATCGAGGAGGCCGCGATCGCGACCGGCTGGGCGAGGTCGTAGATCGCGCAGTCCGCCTCCCCGATCTCGACCGTGGTCCGGCCCGTGTCGATGCGGCCGGTGCCGCTCCGGCAGATCTGGATCAGCAGATGATCGACGCCCTGCTGCGCGATCATGCGGGGTGATCGCCCGAGGTTCTGGGCCGGCGCCGACAGGTCGCCGACCAGGATGCTGCCGAGATTGTAGCTGCGCATCGCGATCGGCGATGCGAGGCTCGTCTCGGGCCGCGCCGACGGTGCGAAGATCGGCGAGATGTGCTCGATCCATCGCTCCCAGGTCGCCGCGGCATCCGCCGACGGCACGAAACGGTCGCAAGGCAGCCTCGCCATCGCACGACTATGCTCACCAGACATGCCGAGAACGCCCTCAGGTCGATGCCAGAGGATCTTCGCCTCGACTTTCGACTGGACATGAAGACAGTCGGGTGCTCCGGCTGCTCTTTCGATTTGTTTAAATGGCCTTCGAGCGCGCAACAACGATCGTCGTCGTCAAATATTGCGACGATCCGTCGGGGGCGGCCGATCCCGCCGGCCCTCGCTGCCGTCCCGCACTCTTCGGCCTGCCGGCGCTTGCCTCGCGGGCGCGGATCGGCTGTGAAGGGGACGACAAGGCGACCTCGCGCGGGACGATGCGGGCGCCGGGAGGATCAGAGCGATGAACCGATTCGCCACCAGCCTGTGCGGTGCCGCCCTCGCGCTCGCGGCCCTGGGCCAGCCGGCCGCGGCGCAGATCTCCGACGACGTGGTGCGGATCGGCGTGCTCACCGACCTCTCGGGGCCCTACGCCGACAGCGGCGGGCGCGGATCCGTGGCGGCGGCCGAGATGGCCGCGAAGGATTTCGGCGGCAAGGTGCGGGGCAAGCCGGTCGAGATCGTCTCGGCCGACCACCAGAACAAGCCCGACGTCGCCTCGAGCATCGCCCGGCGCTGGTACGACGTCGAGAAGGTCGACGCTGTCGTCGACCTTCCGGTGACGGCGATCGCGCTCGCGGTCCAGGCGGTCGCCAAGGAGAAGAACCGCACGGTGATGATCACCGCCGCGGCGACCTCCGACCTCACCGCCAAGACCTGCTCCCCGGTCAGCTCGCACTGGACCGACGACACGCACGCGCTCACCGCCGGCACCGCGCGGGCGGTGTTCGAGCGCGGCGGCAAGTCCTGGTACTTCATCACCGTCGACCATGCCTTCGGGCACGCGCTGCAGAAGGAGGCCACCACGGTGGTCGAGACGCTGGGCGGCAAGGTGGTGGGCACCTCGCGCCACCCGATCAACACCGCCGACTACTCCTCCTTCCTGCTCCAGGCCCAGAGCTCGGGGGCGGACGTGGTCGCCTTCGCCAGCGTCGGCGACGACTTCACCAAGGCGGTCAAGCAGGCCGACGAGTTCGGCCTGACGAACGGGCGCCAGACGCTGACGGGCTTCCTGGTCTACGTCACCGACATCAAGGGCCTCGGCCTGCCGGTGGCGCACGGCCTGACCTTCTCGGAAGCGTTCTACTGGGACCAGAACGACGCCGCCCGCGCCTTCGCCAAGCGGTTCCAGGAGCGCACCGGCGCGATGCCGACGAAGAACCAGGCCCTGATCTACACCGCCGTCACTCACTACCTGAAGGGGATCGAGCAGGCGGGCACCGACGAGGCGGCGGCGGCGAACGCCGCCATGCGGGCGCTGCCGGTGGCGTTCTTCGACCACCCCGCGACCCTGCGCGCCGACGGGCGCCTCCTCTACGATCCCGTGCTCTACCGGGCGAAGGAGCCGGGCGCCTCCAAGGGCCCGTGGGACCTCTACGAGGTGCTGCGCACCATCCCGAAAGAGGAGGCGTTCCTGCCGATGAACCCCGCCTGCGCGCCCAACGGGCGCGGGTGAGCCGGATGGCCGATCCCGCCCTCGCCGAGGGGTTCGACCTCCGGCGCCTGCCGGAGGGGTTCATCGAGAACCCCTACCCGGTCTATGCGGCGCTCCGCGAGCACGCCCCGGTCCACGTGATGGGCCAGGGTCCTTCGGGCGAGGCCCAGGTGCTGCTCTCGCGCTACGCCGACCTGGAGCGGGTCTACAAGGATGCCGCCGCCTTCAGCTCGGACAAGACCGTCGAGTTCGGCGCCAAGTTCCGGGTGGCGGAGGCCGGCCCCTCCCCGCTCTACCGCCACCACACCCAGAGCCTGGTCTTCAACGATCCGCCGCGCCACACCCGGGTCCGGCGCATCATCGCCGGGGCCCTGACGCCGCGGGCGGTCGCCGCCATGGAGGCCGGCATCGTCGCGCTGGTCGACCATCTCCTCGACGCGGCCGAGGCGCGGGGAAGGGCCGACCTGATCGAGGACTTCGCCGCCGCGATCCCCGTGGAGGTGATCGGCAACCTGCTCGGGGTGCCGCGGGACGAGCGCGGCCCCTTGCGGGACTGGTCGCTGGCGATCCTCGGCGCCCTCGAACCCGTGCTGTCGCCGGAGGTCGAAGCCGCCGGCAACCGGGCGGTGACCGCGTTCCTCGCCTATCTCGAACGCCTCGTCGACGACCGCCGCCGGAACCCGGGCGACCCGGACAAGGACATCCTCACGCGCCTGATCCAGGGCGAGGTCGCCGGCGAGCGGCTCTCGGCCGAGGAATTGCTGCAGAACTGCATCTTCATCCTGAACGCCGGGCACGAGACCACCACCAACCTGATCGGTAACGGACTCCATCTCCTCGACGAGCGCAGGGAGGCACGGGCCCGGCTCCTCGCCGAGCCCGACCTCATGCGCAAGGCCGTCGAGGAGGTGCTGCGCTTCGAGAGCTCGAACCAGCTCGGCAACCGCGTCGCCACCACGAGTTTCGCCATGGGCGGGCGGGACTTTCCTGCGGGCACCCAGATCACGCTCTGCATCGGCGCCGCCAACCGCGATCCGGCGCAGTTCCCGGACCCCGAGACCTTCGACGTTGCCCGCGACCCCAACCGCCACCTCGCCTTCGCGAGCGGCATCCACCAATGCGTCGGCATGGCGGTCGCCCGGCTCGAGGGCCGGATCGCGCTTTCGCGCTTCCTCGCCCGCTTCCCCGGCTACCGCCTCGACGGGGTGCCGGAGCGCTCGCAGCGGGTGCGCTTCCGGGGCTTCCTGCGGCTGCCGGCGCGGCTGGGGTGAGCGCGAGGCCCGGGGATGGAACCGTGGCTCACGAAGAACCAACAGCCCATGATGCACCGCTGACCCGCCTTGTCGTGAATCGTGTCGGCCGATGCCGATCGCACGCGCAGCCCTCCCCTCAAGCGCTTGTGTGCGGCTGCGGCGTGGGCAGGCACCCCGCCGCGCCCTACTCTCCCGTCCGCCACGAGTTGCAGAGGAAACCCAGCATGAAGCTTCACCGCCGCGCCGTGCTGGCCGGATCCCTGGCCGCAGGCCTGCTCCCGGGCCGCTCCTTCGCGCAGGGCGGCGCCACGGCGCAAGGCGATGGGCTGATCCGCCGCCCGATCCCCTCCACCGGCGAGACGGTCCCGGCCGTCGGCATCGGCACCTCGCGGCGCTACGACGTCGCGCCGGATTCGGAAGGCATGGCGCCGTTGCGCGAGACGGTGGCGAAGTTCGTCGCGCTCGGCGGCACGGTGGTCGACACCGCGCCCGATTACGGCCGGGCCGAGGAGGTGCTGGGCCGGATCCTGAAGGAGACGAATCTTCGCGAGAAGATCTTCCTGTGCAGCAAGGTGGCGGCGCGGGGGCGCGAGGCCGGGCAGGCGCAGATCGAGCAGTCCTTCCGCCGCCTCGGCACCGACCGGATCGACCTGATCGCGGTCCACAACCTGATCGACCCGGAGGCGCAGCTGCCTCTCCTGCGCGAGCTGAAGGAGAAGAAGCGCATCCGCTACCTCGGCGCCACCACCTGGGCCGAGAAGCAGTACGGCGATCTCGAAGCCCTGATGAAGGCGGAAAAGCTCGACGTGATCCAGGTCAACTACGCGGTCGATGCCCGCCAGGCCGCCGAGCGCATCCTGCCGCTGGCGAAAGACCGCGGCGTCGCCGTGATGGTCAACGTGCCGTTCGGCCGTGAGCGGCTGTTCAACCTGGTGCGCGGTCGCGAGCTGCCGCCCTGGGCGGCGGAGTTCGACTGTCAGAGCTGGCCGCAATTCTTTCTCAAGTACGTCCTGTCGCACGAGGCGGTGACCTGCCCGGTGCCGGGCACGGCGCAGGTCCGCTACGTCGAGGACAATCTCGGCGCGGCGCGCGGCCGCCTGCCCGACGCCGCGACCCGCCGCAAGATGGAGGAGTTCATCGATGGCCTGTGATCGCCGCACGCTCCTGCGCGCCGGAGCAGTCGCCCTGGCGCTCTCCGCCAGCCCCGCCCTGGCGCAGGATTCCAAGCAGGACCCCAAGGCGGAAGGCGCCAAGACACCCATCGCGGTCATCGGCGGCGGCAATATCGGCGGCACCATCGGTGGCCTGTGGGTCAAGGCCGGCCACCCGGTGATGTTCGCCTCGCGTCACCCGGAAGACCTGAAGCCGCTGGTCGAGAAGCTCGGGCCGCTCGCCAAGGCCGGCACGGTCGAGCAGGCGCTCGCCTTCGGCGATGCGGTGCTGGTCGCGGTGCCGTACAAAGCCTATCCGGAACTCGGCCGGGCCCATGGCAACCTCCTGAAGGGCAAGGTCGTGCTCGACGCCGGCAACGCCACCAAGGCCCGGGACGGCGACCTCGCGGCCGAGGCCGAGAGCGCCGGCATCGGCGCCACCTCGGCCAAGTACTTGGCCGGCGCCCGGCTGGTGCGGGCCTTCAACGCCGCGAACTACCGCCTCTTTGCCCAGAACGCCCATCGCAGCGGCGCCCCGATGGCGGTGCCGATCGCGGGCGACGACAGCCAAGCGCTCGAGGTCGCCGCGGCCCTGGTGCGCGACGCCGGCTTCGAGCCGGTGGTGGTCGGCGGCCTCGACGCGGCGCGGAAGTTCCAGATGGGCAGCCCCGGCTTCGGCCACGACGCCACGGCGCAGGACGCCCGCAAGGTCTTCGGGCTCGCGCCGTGACGGGCGAGCCCGCGAGGGGGCGGATCAATCCAGCTTGGCGCCCGAGAACTCGACCACCTTCTTCCACTTCTCGGTCTCGTCGACGATCATCTTGCCGAACTCCTCGGGCGTGAGGCGCAGCGGCGTGCCGCCGAGGTTGGCGAGCTTCTTGGCCGTCTCCGGGTCGGACAGGACGTCGTTGATCTCCCGGTTCAGGCGCGCGATCAGTTCGGGCGGGGTGCGCTTGGGCGCCCCGACCCCGAACCACGCGCTCGCCTCGTAGCCCGGCACGGTCTCGGCGACGGTCGGCACGTCGGGCAGCGCCGGGGAGCGCTCGGCCGTGGTGACCGCGAGCGCCCGCAGGCCGCCCGAGCGGACGTGCTCGATCGAGGAGGGCAGGTTGTCGAACAGCACGTGCGCCTGCCCCGACAGCATGTCGGTCAGCGCAGGGCCCGCCCCGCGATAGGGCACGTGCACCATGTCGACGCCGGTCATCTTCTTGAACAGCTCGCCCGACATGTGCACCGAGGTGCCTAAGCCCGAGGAGGCCATGTTGACCTTGCCGGGATTGGCCTTGCAGTAACTGATGAACTCCGCGACCGTCTTCACCGGCAGGCTCGGCGTCACCTCCATGATGTTGGGCGAGCGCGTGATGCCCGCCACCGGGGCGATGTCCCGCACGAAGTCGAAGTTCAGCTTCTTGTAGAGCGTCGTGTTGATGCCGTTCGCCGGGTTGACGAGCAGGATCGTGTAGCCGTCCGGATCGGCCTTCACCACGGCGTCGGTGCCGATGTTGTTGCCGGCCCCGGGCCGGTTCTCGATGTAGACCTGCTGGCCGAGGCGGCGGCTCAGCGGCTCGGCGATGAGGCGGGCCAGGACGTCGGTGGTTCCACCCGGCGGGTAGCCGACCACCCAGCGGATCGGCCGCGTCGGGTAGCCCTGCTGGGCGCGCGGGACGCGGCTGCCGAGGGGCACGAGCGCGGCGGCGCCGAGCAGCGAACGTCGTGACAGACCGGACGTCATCCAAGTGCCCTCCCTCGGCCGGCCATCCTATCCGTGGCCTATTACCGGTGCCGCATTCTAGGCAGAAACCCAGGGGCATGGCGAGACGAGGACGGTGAACCCGCTTGATCGTCTGCCGGGCCATCGTGCACAAAGTCGGAAAAGCGGGATCCGGAACCATCGGCCCGACAGCCAGGGAGGACCCGCCATGCCGGCCCGTTCCGACACCCATGCGCGCGGGCCGATCCGCGGTCCGCGCAGCGTCGCGGGCGGCCTGCTCCTCGTCGGGCTGGCGGCGCTCGCGCTCTACCTCACCCGCGACCTGAGCCAGGGCACGCTGCGCAGCATGGGACCCGGCATGGTGCCGCGCATGCTGGCGATCGGCCTGGGCCTGAGCGGCCTCGTCCTCGTGGGCGTGGGCCTCGTGCGTGCCGGCCACCCGCTCGAACGCTTCTCCCTGCGCGGTCCCGTGGTGATCCTGCTCGCGATCGCCACCTTCGCGCTCACGATCCGGCCCTTTCCGCTCGGCGGGATCACCACCCCGGGGCTTGGCCTGCTCGGCGCCGGCCCGCTCACCGTGGTGATCGGCGGCTTCGCCTCGCCGGAGGGGCGGCTGCGCGAGAACCTCGTCCTCGGCCTCGGCCTCACCGCCTGCGCCATGCTGCTGTTCGGCGACCTCCTCAACCTGCCGATCCCGATGTTCCCGGAGGCCTACGCGGCCCTGTTCCCGGACGGCTGGTCGCAGGACGGGCGCCTGCGCGTCACCGCGGGGCTGCTGGCCGGGGTCGCGGTCGCGCTGCTGCTCGTCGGGCCGCGCCGGTCCGAGGCCCGCATCGGCGTCGCCGGCCAGTCCCGGGGCGCCTGATGGGCGATCTTCTCGCCAACCTGGCGCTGGGCTTCGGCACCGTCCTGCAGGTCGTGCCCGTGGAGGTGCCGGGCCTCGGGCCCGTGCCGCTGCCGATGAACGTCGTGCTGTGCTTCGTCGGCTGCCTCGTCGGCACCCTGATCGGGGTCCTGCCCGGGGTCGGGCCGGTCGCGACGATCGCGATGCTCCTGCCCATCACCTTCAAGTTCGACCCCACCGGCGCGCTCATCATGCTGGCGGGCATCTACTACGGGGCGCAGTACGGCGGCTCCACCACGGCGATCCTCGTCAACATCCCGGGCGAGGCGACCTCCGTGGTCACCACGCTCGACGGCCACCAGATGGCCCGCCAGGGCCGCGCCGGGGTGGCGCTCGGGATCGCGGCGATCGGCTCCTTCGTGGCGGGCTGCGTCGCCACCGTGGTGATCGCGGCGCTCGGCGCGCCGCTGACCCGCCTCGCCCTGGTGTTCGGGCCGGCGGAGTACTTCTCGCTGATGGTCATGGGGCTCGTCTTCGCGGTGGTCCTCGCCCGCGGCTCGATCCTCAAGGCCGTGGCGATGATCCTGCTCGGCATCCTGCTCTCGACGGTGGGGGCCGACCTGGAGACGGGCCAGGAGCGCATGACCTTCGGGCAGTCGTTCCTCTCCGACGGGATCGATTTCGCCGTGCTGGCGATGGGGCTGTTCGGCATCGCCGAGATCCTGCGCAACCTCGACCACACCGAGGCCCGGGACGTGGTGCGGCAGGCGATCGGGCGGCTGCTGCCAGGCCGCGACGACCTGCGCCAGTCGGGCCTGCCGATCCTGCGCGGCACGGCGATCGGCGCGGTTTTGGGCATCCTGCCGGGCAACGGCGCGGTGCTCGGCCCCTTCGCCTCCTACACCCTGGAGAAGCGGCTCGCGCGCGATCCCTCCCGCTTCGGCACCGGCGCCATCGAGGGCGTGGCGGGACCGGAGAGCGCCAACAACGCCGGGGCGCAGACCTCGTTCATTCCGCTCCTCACCCTCGGCATCCCGCCGAACGCCGTCATGGCGCTGATGGTGGGCGCCATGACGATCCACGGCATCGTGCCGGGGCCGCAGGTGATGACCAAGAACGCCGGCCTGTTCTGGGGCATGATCGCCTCGATGTGGGTCGGCAACGTCATGCTGCTCATCATCAACCTGCCGCTGATCGGGCTCTGGGTGCGGCTCCTGAAGGTGCCCTACCGGCTGATGTTCCCGGCGATCCTGCTGCTCTGCTGCGTCGGCATCTACTCCATCAATGCGATGCCGACCGACATCCTGTTCATCGGCCTGTTCGGCGCGGTCGGCTACGCGCTGATCCGGCTCGACTTCGAGCCTGCCCCGCTGCTGCTCGGCTTCGTGCTCGGCAAGCTGATGGAGGAGAACCTGCGCCGGGCGCTCATCATCTCGCGCGGGGAGATGAGCACCTTCGTCGAGCGGCCGATCTCGGCGGGGCTCCTGCTGGTCGCCGTGGTGCTGCTCGTCGTCGCCCTGCTGCCGACGATCCGCCGGAGCCGCGACGAGGTCTTCGTCGAGTAGGGGGGCGGTCGCGGGACGGTGATCGGCGAAGGAGGCTCGCGCGTCTTGCGAGCGACGCGCGCCTCCGCCAAGCACACCGCACGCCCGGGTCGAGGGCGCGAGGAGTGGCGGATGAGCGAGAGTGAGGCGATTCCGGCCGCGCGGGGCGCCGGGCTGCGGGTCCCGGCCTGGCTGCGGCGCCTGACCGACGTGCGGCCCGAGGAGGTGCCGGCCCTCGGCTGGGCCTGGCTCTACATCTTCGCGCTGCTCTCGTCCTACTACGTGATGCGGCCGATTCGCGACCAGATGGGGCTGGCCGGCGGGCTCGAGAACCTGCCCTGGCTGTTCACCGCCACGCTGGTGGGCATGCTGGTGCTCAACGTCCCGTTCGGCTGGCTCGTGCGCAAGCTGCCGCGGGCCCGCTTCATCCCGATCACCTACCGCTTCTTCGCCGCCAACATCCTGGTCTTCGCCGTGGTCCTCTATCGCAGCGGGCCGGAGGACGCGGTGTGGATCGGCCGGGTGTTCTTCGTCTGGCTGTCGATCTTCAACCTGTTCGTGGTCTCGATCTTCTGGGCCACCATCGTCGACGTGTTCGACACCGAGCAGGGCAAGCGGCTGTTCGGCTTCATCGCGGCCGGCGCGACGCTCGGGGCCATCACCGGCTCGGCCTTCACAGCGGTCCTGGCGCGGGACGTCGCCACGCCGTTCCTGCTGCTCGCCGCCGCTCTCCTGCTCGAGATCGCCGTCTTCAGCATGCGGGGGCTGGCACGGATCTCGGACGCGCTCTCGCGCGAGCCGGGTGCGGCCGCGCAGGCGATCGGCGGCAGCCCGTTCGCCGGCATCAGCCGGGTGCTCGGCTCGCCCTACCTGCTCGGCATCTGCCTGTTCCTGCTGCTGTTCTCGATCACCTCGACCTTCCTGTACTTCGAGCAGGCCGGCATCGCCAAGCGCAGCTTCCCCGATCGCGGCTCGCAGACCGCGTTCTTCGCCTCCGTCGACCTCGCGGTGAACGTGCTGACGCTCGGCGTGCAGCTCTTCCTCACCGGGCGGATCGTGCGCCGGCTCGGCGTCGGGCTCACGCTCGCGATCCTGCCGCTCGTCAGCGCCCTCGGCTTCGGGCTGCTCGCGGTGGCGCCCACCATCGCCAGCGTAGTGGTGTTCGGCGTGCTGCGGCGGGCGGGCAACTTCGCCATCGCCCGGCCGGTGCGCGAGGTGCTGTTCACCGTGCTGCCGCGGGAGGACCGCTACAAGGCCAAGGCCTTCATCGACACGGTGATGTACCGCCTCGGCGACCAGATCGGGGCCTGGTCCTACGGCATCGTCGGGTGGCTCGGCCTGAGCGCCACCGCCCTCTCGATCCTGGCGGTGCCCCTGTCGCTCGCCTGGCTCGTCAACGGCCTCTGGCTCGGGCGCCGGCAGGAGGCTATGGCGCGGGAGGCTGCGAAGGAGCAGGAGGCGGGGAATGGCTGAGACCGAGGCGGCCTTGCGGGAGGCGATCGTCGCGACCTGCCGCAGCATGGCGGCACAGGGCCTGAACCAGGGCACCTCCGGCAACGTCTCGGTGCGGTTCGGTGACGGCCTGCTCATCACCCCCTCGGGCCTGCCCTACGAGGAGATGACGCCCGCCGACATCGTGCCGATGGACATGGACGGCCGGGCCGACCACCCGCTCCCGCCGTCCTCCGAATGGCGCTTCCACCGCGACATCCTGCGGGCGCGCCCCGACGTCTCGGCCATCGTCCACGCCCACCCGACCTTCTGCACCGCCTTCGCGATGTGCCGGAAGGACATCCCGGCGGCGCACTACATGATCGCGGCGGCGGGCGGTCCCACCGTCCGCTGCAGCGGCTACGCGCTGTTCGGCACGGAGGAGCTGTCGCAGCGGGCCCTTGAGGCGCTTCAGGACCGCACCTGCTGCCTGCTCGCCAACCACGGCATGATCGCCACCGGGCCGACGCTGGCGAAGGCTCTGTGGCTCGCCGTCGAGCTCGAGACCCTGTGCCGGCAATACGCCGTGGCGCTCCAGGTCGGCCGGCCGCACATCCTGAGCGAGGCCGAGGTGGCCGAGGCGACCGAGCGCTTCAAGTCCTACGGGCCGCGGCCGAAGGCGGGGTGAGGAGGCATTGCTCACCCGGCCGGCCAAGCGTACCGTGTAAGATATGAGCCACGTGTCGACGACCTTCGTGCTGACACCCGATGCGCCCTCGGCGATCCGGGAGCTGGACACGGCGCGGCTGCTCGTGCCGGTCACGGACGACGATGGGCGCGAGGTGCCGGCTGGCTCGGTCGGCACGGTCGTCGGCGTGTGGAACCAGGGCGAGGCCTACGAGGTCGAGTTCGTCGCGCCCTTTCAGTCCCTGGCTACGGTCGAAGGCGGGCGACTCGTTCGGGTGTCGGATGCTACGCCGTGACGGGCGGACCGCCGCCCGGCACACAGCTCAAGCTCGATAGCGCGAAGATCACCGCATACCTTCTGGATCTCGACCATCGGCCGGCGGACCCGAGGCCAGGGCATTCCTGCGATTCGGCTTCTCGCCTGCGGCACCGGAGGTGCTGGCCGAGGCACTCCTTCGCCATCCCTCGCCGTCCCGCCCGGTCCGGTCGGCGCCCTCCGTCCACGGCATGAAGCACATCTACGAAGGGCCACCCAGGCGCCGGACGGGCGGGCTCCTTCCATCCGCACGATCTGGATCGTCGACCGCACAGGCTTCGCGAGCGTCGTGACAGCTTATACCCTCGCGCCTTCGCATCGACACGTCGATGCGAAGGCGTCCGGCGCATCAGCGCCGGCGCCCGTTCGGGCTTGCCTTGCGCCTCCGAACGGGTCCGTTCGAAGGCGCGGCGGTATTACCCGTTGAACGGATGAGCCGGCGCGATACACCGCGCCGGCCCTGGCTCCTACAACTCCATCTTCATCGCCTGCGGGTAGTACCGGAACCCGCCCTGCCCGTTCTCCGCGACGTGGCCGATGCCCGGCCAGGCGAAGTGGTAGGCCAGCACCGGGATCCGGTTCTTGGCCAGCATCGTCAGCATCCGCAGCCGCGTCTGGGCCGATTGCTTCGGGTCGGTGTCGTAGGCGAACTCGGTCAGCGGCTTCTCCATCAGCAGCACCGGGTGGTGCGTCAGGTCGCCGAGGTAGCAGAGGCTGTCCTTGCCCGAGGTGATCATGAACATCGTGTGGCCGACGCTGTGGCCCGGCGCCGCCAGGGCCTGGATGCCGGGCAGGAATTCCTGGCCGTCCTTCACGAAGACCAGCCTGTCGCGGATCGGCAGCAGGTTCTTGCGCGCCGTATCGAGGAAGGCGCCGAACGCGGCAGGCACCTTGGCCGGATCGGTCCAGTAATCGAAATCGGCCTGGGAGATGTAGAATTGGGCGTTGGGGAAGTGCGGCGTGCCGTCGTCGCCGACGCAGCCGCCGCAATGGTCGACATGGGCGTGGCTCATGACCACGGCGTCGATGTCCTTCGGGTCGATGCCGGCCTGGCGCATCGTGGTGAGGAGCTTGCCGGTGGTGGGCCCGAACAGCTTGAGCGAGCCCATGCCGGTGTCGAACAGCACCAGCTTGCTGCCGGTGTTGAGGATCAGGATGTTCTGCTCCAGCACCGCGTTCGAGAGCGGCAGGAAGTTGCTGGTGAGCTGCGCGTCCATCTCGGCCGTGGTGAGGCCGAGGAAGTTGGTGTGGGGATCCCCGAGCGGCAGGGTGCCGTCGGAGACCATGGTGCCCTCGGCGTCGCCGAGGGTGAAGCGGTAGTAGTAGGGGCTCTGGCTGCGCAGCAACGGCGCCTTGGCCCGCGCCGCCCCCGGCAGCCCGACCGTCGCCGCGGCCGCCGCGGCGCCGAGCATGAGATCGCGCCGGCTCGGAGCATCCAACCGAAACGTCATCGATGTTTCCTCCACGCTGTCCCGCGGGCGCCATTCTTGCGCGCGGGCCGGCGGGATGTCCGCTGGCTCAGCGCGGCCGGAACCTCTGCGGTGCCTCTTTGTCGATCGGTCCCGGCGGGTTTGTCAAACCGGATCCGGCCCGATCGCCCGGCGCGCCGCTGCCGCCCGGACAGGCACGGCGCGAGGTCCCGCCGCCCAAATTGCAGGCCCCCTGCCCACCCGGTCGGCACCTGCGCCGATCCGGGCCGGTGCCGGAATTGACAGGGTTTCGAGGCGGGCCCTACCCCGGCGCGTCAGCGCTTGCCGGGGAGGAGCCGCGATGGCGAACCACGAATTCGACTATGACCTGGTGGTGCGCGGCGCGACGCTCGCCGGCCCGGCCGAGGTGTTCGAGGCCGATCTCGGCGTGCGCGACGGGGTGATCGCGGCGGTCGGCCGGGGCTTGCGCCGGGGCCGGGACGAGATCGACGCCAAGGGCCTCGTCGTCACCCCCGGCGGCCTCGACCCGCACTGCCACATCGAGGAGCCCTCCGAGGGCGGCGGGGTGCAGGAGGAGAGTTTCTCCAGCGGCTCGGCCGCGGCGCTCGCCGGCGGCACCACCTCGTTCATCTGCTTCGTGCCGCAGTGGAAGGGCCACCCGATCGCCGCCACCGCGACCGGCTACGAGGCCAGCGCGAGAGCCTCCCGGGCCGATTACAGCTTCCACCAGATCATCACCGACCCGACGCCCGCAGTGCTGGAGGAGGAGGTGCCAGCGCTGGTCGCCCGCGGCATCCGCAGCCTCAAGGTCTTCCTCACCTACGACCCCTTACGCCTCACCGACGGCCAGTTCCTCGAGGTGCTGGCGACCGCGCGCCGCCTCGGCGCCTTCGTGACGGTGCATTGCGAGAACTACGACGCCATCGGCTGGCGCATCCGCGCCCTGCTGGAGGCCGGCCTCACCGACCCGCTCCAGCACGCCTGGGCCCGGCCGCCGGTGGTCGAGCGCGAGGCGACGCACCGGGCGATCGCGCTCGCCGAGCTCGTCGACCAGCCGATCCAGGTCTTCCACGTCTCCTGCGACGAGGCGGCGGAAGAGATCGCCCGGGCGCGGGCGCGGGGCGTGAAGGTCTGGGGCGAGACCTGCCCGCAATACCTGACGCTCTCGACCGACGACCTCGCGAAGCCCGACTTCGAGGGCGCCAAGGTGGTGTGCTCGCCGGCGCTCCGGGCGCCGGGCGAGGCGGAGCGGATCTGGGCCCGGATCCGCGAGGGCACCCTCGACGTGGTCTCCTCCGACCATTGCGGCTTCTCCTTCGCGACCGCCAAGCGCGATCCGGGCAGCAGCGGCTACGGCCAGGGCGGCGCCAAGGCGCGGCCGGACGGGATGCCGGCCTTCAACGCGATCCCGAACGGCGTGCCGGGGATCGAGACCCGGCTGCCCGTGCTGTTCTCGGCGGGCGTCTCGGCCGGGCGCATCGACCTGCCGACCTTCGTGCGCCTGACCTCGACCAATGCCGCCCGGCTGTTCGGGCTCGCCGGCCGAAAAGGCACGCTGGCGCCGGGCGCCGACGCCGACCTGGTGCTGTGGAACCCGGATGCCGAGCGCACCCTCACCAACGCCGACCTGCACCACGCCATCGACTACACCCCCTGGGAGGGGATGCGCCTCAAGGGCCTACCCGTCATGACCATCCGGCGGGGCGAGGTGGCGGTGCGCGACGGGCAGGTGCTGGCCGCACCCGGCTCCGGCCGCTTCCTCGCCCGCGGGCCCTACGCCCTGGCGACGCCTTCGGGCCGCGTGCCGGACGGCTTCGACGCTGCGGCCCGGCGCGGCTGACGCCGTCCCCGGCGGGGCGAGGGGCGCCGACTCCGGCGCCCCGGTCGCCTCCCCCACGCATGCTCCGACCGCCCGGCGACCGCCGCGCAGTCGGCGCGTAAGAGGACGAGCGACTTCGCCTGACCCAGCGGAACGACGCTCTCGCGCGCCACCGGCGCGCGCGCCTCCCGCTCGGGATCCGTCATGCCGGCCAAACCCGGCCCGTCCCCAGTCGCGCCGGAGACTATCTCCGGCCATGACGCGCCTTCGGCTTGTGCGCGGCCGCACCCACAAGTCAGTGCGGCGTCGATCGCCCGCGTGCTCCACCGCACGGAGCCATTACGACACGCCTCATCTTGGATTACATTGCAATTGACGCAATTCAGGCGCCGATCATAATTCTCATGTGGATGGCGAGCGGCGGACGACGGCGATCCCGCCGGACATTGCAAGATGTCGATGTCCGAATGCTGATCTCGCATCATGGGGAACGATCATGAGGACCTCGCTCATCGGTATCGGCCTGGGCGCCTGCCTGACGGCCCTGACGCTCGGCAGCGCGACGCAGGCCCTGGCCGAGGCCACCAGCGCCCAGCGCGCCGCCTGCACGCCCGATGTCTGGCGCCTGTGCGCCGGGGAGATCCCGAGCATCCCGGGCATCACCGCCTGCCTGCGGCGGGAGAAGCCGAAGCTGAGCCCGGCCTGCCGGGAGGTGATGAACGAGGCCGACCGTCCGCGCATCGCCCGCCCGGTCGCCAGCAACGAGCGCAAGTCGTAAGCTCGGCCCGGGACGGCGGGTCACTCAATCGCGCCCGCACCGCGAAGGAGGACGACCGCATGGCGACCGTGAGGCTCTGGAGCGACGCGGAGGCGGACGGAGATCCCCGCGTCAAGGCGGTGTTCGACGACATCCGGGCGGTGCGCCGCTCGGATTTCATCAACAATTTCTGGCGCGCGCTCGCCAACCAGCCGGCGGTGCTGGAGCGGACCTGGGCCGACCTGAAGCAGGTGATGGCCGCCGACGGCGCCCTCGACCCGCTGACCAAGGAGCTGATCTACATCGCGGTCTCGACCGCGAACGGCTGCAGCTACTGCATCCACTCGCACACCGCCGCCGCCCGGGCGAAGGGCATGACGGACGCCCAGCACGGCGAGCTGCTGGCGGTGATCGGCATGGCCAACCAGACCAACGCCCTCGTCACCGGGATGCAGGTGCCCGTGGACCGGGAGTTCCAGGTGTAGGCCCGGTCCTCCCCTGATCCCGCCCTTTCCCGGGCGCAGGCAGCGACAGTGGAATGCGATCCGGGATCCAGCGAGGGAAGGGCTGCGAAGCGGCCCTGCAGACTGCACCGTTGCAGGCGAGCGGTCGCTTCGCGGGTTCGTGCGCCGGGTCCCGGATCTCCCTCGCAAGGGGGTCGAGAGTATCCGCCTGAATTCCGCGCCTCACCCCGCCCCCACCTCTCCCCGGAACACCGCCTCCATCTCCCGCCGGAAGCGGATCGCCGGATCGTCGGCCGCGAAGGCGACGTCGTCCCACGAGACCGGCCGGCCGGCGGCGACCGGGCGGGTCAGGGTGAGGCCGTGGGCGAGGCCGATCGGCAGGCCGCCGGCGGCGAGCGAGTCCCGCGCCGGCATCAGCCGGCCGTAGACGGTGTAGCCCCCCTCCCCGTCCAGGCGCTCGCCGGCCTTCAGGTCGCGCTTGGCGGTCGCCACCACGTCGCCCGAGAAGCCCCGTGTGGCGCCGGTGGGCTCGCCGCGCACGGCGATGCTGGCGACCGAGAGGCCGAGCTCGAGCCCGATCAGGTGATAGGGCTTGTACATCGCGCTGTAGCGCCCGCTCGGGTCGGTCCTCAGGCCGTACTCGGAGAAGCACTTGCGGACGTAGTCGGAGGGCGCCTCGAAGGTGGCGTAGACGCCCCAGCGCAGATCGCGAAAGACCGGGCGGCCGTCGCGCTCGAGCGACGACACCACCTCGACCGTGCCGTCCACCGGCAGGATGCCGCCGGCGGATTCCGGCCTGAGCAGGGTCGGCAGGTCGTCGACGCCGCAAGGAGGGAAGGCGAGGCCGGCGGGCGGCGGCGTCAGATCGCAGGCATTGGCCACCGCCGCCATCTCCAGCGCCGACTTGGTGCCGTCGAGGAAGGAGTTGAACATCTGTGGGTTGAAGTCGCCGCCGGCGACCTGCTCCTCGGTGAAGCCGTAATGGCCCCAGACCGTGTCGGGGGTCGAGGCGTGGTAGACCGGCAGGTACTTCGTGCCCTTGCCGGCGCAGACGACGCGAAAGCCGGCGGTGCGGGCCCAGTCGACGATCTCGGCGATCAGCGCCGGCTGGTCGCCGTAGGCGAAGGAGTAGACGATGCCGGCCTCCGCCGCCCGGCGGGCGATCAGGGGCCCGGCGAGCGCGTCGGCCTCGACGTTGACCATCACGATGTGGCGCGCGTGCCGGCAGCAGGCGAGCGCGTGGCGGATGCCGGCCCCCGGATGGCCGGTCGCCTCGACGATCACCTCGATCCCGTCCGCAGCGATCAGGCCCTCGGCGTCGTCGGTGAGGAAGGTCGTGCCCTGGCGCATCGCCTCGGCGACGCTTCTGGCCTCGTATCGCTCCGCCGGCCAGCCGACCCGGGCGAGCGCGGCCCGCGCCCGCTGGGGGTCGAGGTCGGCGACGCCGACGACGTGCAGCCCCGGCGTGCGCGGCGCCTGCGACAGGAACATCGAGCCGAACTTGCCGGCCCCGATCACCCCGATCCGCACCGGATTGCCGGCCTCCGCCCGCGCGGCGAGCTTGTGGTACAGGCTCATCTGTCCTCCCCGGGGCGGCACGTGGGCCGCCTCATCGATCCTTCGGCGATTCCGCGAACGCCGTTGCGCGAACCGTCACGGATCGGCAGCATCAGGTCAACCGGCGCGGATGCCGGGCCGGGAGCCGGGGCGAGCATGACGGTCACGCTCACGCGCGCGAAGCTGGTCCCCGAGTTCCTGGTCGCCGACCTCGGGCTGAGCCTGCGGTTCTGGGTCGGCCTGATCGGCTTCCGGGTCGCCTACGACCGGCCGGAGGCGGGCTTCGCCTATCTCGACCTCGACGGCGCGCAGGTGATGCTGGATGAGCGCAGCCCCGCCTCCCGGCAGTGGCTGACCGGCCCGCTGGAGACGCCGCTGGGGCGCGGGATCAATGTCCAGATCGAGGTCGCGGCGGTGGAGCCGGTGCTGGCGCGGCTGGAGGAGGCCGGCTGGCCCTTGTTCATGGCGGTCGAGGACGCCTGGTACCGGGCCGGCCGCGTCGAGGTCGGCCAGCGCCAGTTCCTGGTGCAGGACCCGGACGGATACCTGCTGCGTCTCGGGGCGCGGCTCGGTGAGCGGCGGGCGGAAGTGAGGAAGCCATGACCCCGATCCGCATCCGCGCCATCGACCATTTCGTCCTGGTCGTCCTCGACATCGACGCGACGGTGACGTTCTACCGGCGCACCCTCCGCCTCGAGGCGCGCGAGGTCGCGCCCAAGCGCTGGGCGCTGCATTTCGGATCCCAGAAGATCAACCTTCAGCAACTGCATGCAAGCGTCGACGCGCAGACCCGTCATCCGAGCCGCGGCGCCGGGGATTTCTGCCTGCTGACCGACACGCCGCTCGCCGAGGTCGTCGCTCATCTGGAGCGCGAGGGCGTCACGATCATCAGCGGGCCGATCGAGCGCGAAGGCGCGACCGGCAGGATCCTGTCGGTCTACTTCTACGATCCCGACGAGAACCTGGTCGAGGTGAGCAATCCCGTCGGCTGAGGCGATGCCTGTCGACACTCCTCAGATCTCGATCTCCGTGCCCACCTCCATCACCTGCCGGGTCGGCACGCAGAAGAAGGCGCCGGTGCGCTCGCCGTTGCGCATCATGAAGGCGAACAGGGTCTCGCGCCATCCGGCCATGCCGCGGTGGTTGTGCTTGGGGATGATCGTCTCGTGGCCGACGAAGACCGTGACGTCCTCGACGAAGTCGGCCGGCAGCCCGCGATGGGCGACCGCGCAGGCGAGGCCTTCGGGGATCGAGGCGTCCTCCATGAAGCCGTAGCGGAGCGTCACGCGGAAGAGGTCGGGGGCGATCCGGGTCACCTCGGCGCGCTCGGATTCCGGCACGACGGGCGATTCCTCGTAGAGGGCGGTGACGATGGTGCAGCGGGCCGGCAGGGCGTGGCTGCGCTCGAGGAGCCGGGTCATGTGGAGCGGGATGCCCCTCGTGGCAGCGGACAGGAACGCGCCGGCGCCCGGCAGGCGGATCGGCGGGCGGTCGCGCAGGGCCGCGAGAAACACGCCCTCGTCCTGGCGGGCGCCGACCCGGTAGGCCTCGATCAGCCGCGTGCCCTGGAGCCAGGTCAGCATCGTCGTCGCCACGATGGCGGTGAGCACGAGGGGATACCAGCCGCCCTCGACCACCTTCACGCTGTTGGCGGCCAGGAACACGAGGTCGATCGCCAGGAACAGCCCGTTGACCAGAAGGACGAGGATGAGGTTGTAGCCCCAGCGGCGGGCGATGAGGGCGGCCAGCAGCGTGGTGATCGCCATGAGGAGCGAGACGGCGATGCCGTAGGCGCCGGCCAGCGCGTCCGAGGTCTCGAAGATCAGCACGGCGCTCAAGGTGGCGGCGGCCAGCAGCCAGTTCACCACCGGCACGTAGATCTGGCCGCGCTCGTCGCGCGCCGTGTGGACGATGCGGATGTAGGGCAGGAAGCCGAGCTGGACCGCCTGCTGCGTCAGGGAGAACACGCCGGAGATGATCGCCTGCGAGGCGATGACGGTGGCGAGCGTCGCGAGGCCAATCAGGGGATAGTGCGCCCAGTCGGGGGCGAGGCGGTAGAACGGGTTCTCGATCGCGTCGGGCTCGGCGAGGAGCACCGCGCCCTGGCCGAAGTAGTTGATGACGAGCGCCGGCAGCACCAGGCCGAACCAGGCGAGGCGAATCGGCCGGGCGCCGAAATGCCCGAGATCGGCGTACATCGCCTCGCCGCCGGTCACCGCCAGGAAGGCGGCGCCGAGCATCGCGAAGCTGACGCCCCAGCCCGCATGGGTGAGGAAGTTGACGGCCCGCAGCGGGTTGAGCGCCGTCAGGATCTGCGGCGACTGCAGGATGCCCCCTAAGCCGAGCCAGGCGAGGACGCAGAACCACACCAGCATCGCCGGCCCGAAGATCCGCCCGATGAAGGCCGCACCCTTGCTCTGGATCAGGAACAGCCCGATCAGGATGACGAGGGTGATCGGCACCACCGCGCGGGCGAGGCCGGGCGCCTCGACCTTCAGGCCCTCGACGGCGCTGAGCACCGAGATCGCCGGCGTGATCGCCCCGTCGCCGTAGAGGAGCGCGGCGCCGACGAGGCCGACGACGAGGAGGAGGCCCGCCCAGCTGCGCGGTTCGGCGTGGCGGGCGCCGAGCAGCGCCAGCATCGCCACGATCCCGCCCTCGCCGTGGTTGTCGGCCCGCAGGATCAGCACCGCGTACTTGAGCGACACCACGACGACGAGCGCCCACAGAATCAGCGACACCGCGCCGATCACCGCGGCGGGCTCCGCATGGCCGTGGCCGGCGGCCCGCACCGCCTCCTTGAACGCGTAGAGCGGGCTGGTGCCGATGTCGCCGTAGACGACCCCGAGGGCGCCCAGCAGCAGGCCGGGCTTCAGCCGCCGGGCCGGCTCCCGCGCGGCTGCCCGCGATGAGGTATCCTCGTCAACCGTAGCGAGCTGACCCACGGGCGCCTCCGCCGGCACGCCCGAGCCCGTCGGCCCCGGTGCCGCGTCTAGGAACGCGGATCTCCCCGCCGGGCTCCACCCGGCTCATGGCCTAGGACGAACCGCCGGGCTCCGCCCAGCTCATGGCCTAGGACGAACCGCCGGGCTCCGCCCGGCTCACGGCCTAGAACGAAGAAGCTATGCCGCAACGGCATGGCTGCCCGCGCGGGACCCCGCGCACCCGCTGGCGTTGTCCCGACGGATAAGAGCTAACGAAGGGACCGGACATGACGGAGACCGTGCTGATTGTCGGCGCGAGCGGGATCGTCGGCAGCGCTGCGGCGGCGGTGATGCGCGAGGCGGGCTGGACGGTGCTGGGCCTCGCCCGCAACCCGCCGGCGCAGGACGGGGTGCAGCCCGTCGCCGCCGACCTCCAGGACGCGCAGAGCGTGCGGGCCGCGCTGGCGCCGCACCGGCCGAGCCGGGTCGTGCTGGCGACCTGGATGCGCCGGCCGACCGAGGCGGAGATGATCCGGGTCAACGGCGCGATGGTGCGCAACCTCCTCGACGCGGTGCGGCCGGCCGGCAGCGTCCGCCACGTCGCCCTGGTGACGGGCCTGAAGCATTATCTCGGGCCCTTCGAGGCCTACGGGAAGGGCGCGGTGCCCCAGACGCCGTTCCGCGAGGAGCAGGGCCGGCTGCCGATCGAGAACTTCTACTACGCGCAGGAGGACGAGGTCTTCGCCGCCGCGGCCCGCAACGGCTTCTCCTGGAGCGTCCACCGCCCGCACACCATCATCGGCAAGGCGGTCGGCAATGCCATGAACATGGGCACCACCCTCGCGGTCTACGCCACGATCTGCCGCGAGACGGGCCGGCCGTTCCGCTTCCCGGGCTCGGCCGCCCAGTGGAACGGGCTCAGCGACATGACCGACGCGCGGCTGCTCGCCCGCCACCTGCTCTGGGCGTCCACCGCGCCGCAGGCCGCCAACGAGGATTTCAACGTCGTCAACGGCGACGTCTTCCGCTGGAGCTGGATGTGGGGCCGCCTCGCCGCGTGGTTCGGCCTCGAACCCGCGCCCTTCGACGGCACGATGCAGCCGCTCGAGCAGCAGATGGCCGGGGACGCGCCGATCTGGGCCGGGATCGCCGCCCGGCACGGCCTCGCCGAGCCCGACCTCAACCGCCTCGCCTCGGCCTGGCACACCGACGCGGATCTCGGCCGGCCGATCGAGGTCGTGACCGACATGAGCAAGAGCCGCCGCCTCGGCTTCCTCGACTATCAGGCCACCGACGACGCCTTCTACGACCTGTTCGGGCGCCTGCGCGCCGACCGGCTCATCCCCTGACGGCGCCCGGGGCAGGCCCTTACAAACAGAATGGTAACTCAAACCAAGGATTCGGAAATAGAGTAGGAATTGCTTCAGAACCCGAGGCTATCGTGCCCCCGTGAGGAGACACGAGAGAATGTCCATCAGGGCGCGGGTATTCGGGGGGTTCGGGCTTATCCTCCTGCTGACGGTCGCAGTCGCGGCGATCGGGTGGCAAAGCCTGACGGGCTTCGCCCGGCGGGTCGATACGGCCAATGCGGCACAGACGCTGGCGGGCGAGATCGGCGACCTCGCGCTCGCCGCCGACCGGGCGCTCAAGAGCGACGATCCGCGCCGCGACGACGCCCTGCGGGCGGCGATCGGACGGGTGCGCGCCAGCGCCGGCACCTTCTCGGGCCGGCTCTCGGACGACCCCCGGGCCGCCGCCGCGGCCGCCGGCATCGGCACCGCCCTCGACGGGTTCGAGGCGGCCGTGAAGGCCTTCGGCACCCAGAAGGCCGAGAAGCGGGCGCTCCAGGACCGCCACGCGGCCCTCATCGCCGAGCTGCAGACCACGGTCAGCGGCATCGGCCTCGCGCAGGAGGCGCGGCTCGCGGAAGCCGGCCAGGCCCTCGAGCGCGCGCTGGCCGACCAGAAGGCCGCCACCAACACCGGCGTGGTGGTGGCGTTCGCGATCCGCTCGGCGCTCGAGATGCAGGTGCTGCAGGTCAGCTTCCTGGCCGGCGACGGGGACGAGGGCCGGCTGGAGATGCAGTCGAAGGTGAATTCCGTCGCGGTGCTGCTCCGGCGCCTCGGCGCCATGACCTCGCTCGAGGCCGTCGAGCCCGCCCTCGCGGCGCTCGAGGCCTATCGGGTGAAGATCGACTCCCCGATGGAGCCGGGCGGCCAGGCGGAGCGCCAGGCCGAGCTCGCGCCGCTGTTCGGCGGCCTCATCGTCGGCCTGCGCCAGGTCGAGCAGGCGCAGAACAACGCCCAGACCGCCGCCCAGGTGACGCTGCGCCAGCAGCAGGACCGCGTCGCCTCGGGCGTCAAGCTGCTGAGCGCCAGCACCCAGGCGGTCGCCGCCGCCAAGGAGGCGCAGATGCAGGAGCAGCGCCTGATCCTGACCGGCGACGCCGACGCGGCGCAGGCCCTCGACATGGCCGCCGACGCGCTGATCAACCAGGGCGAGACGATCCTCTACGGCGACATCGACGCCGACGCCCAGAAGGTGCTGCGCGACCTGAACGCCAAGGTGCGCGAGTTCAAGGACAGCATCCCGGAGATCGTGAAGGCCAACGCGGCGCAGGCGACGATCCTCGCCGGCCTCGACCGCCGGTCGGCCGAGCTGGTCTCGGCCGCCCAGGGCATCGGCGCGAGCGAGCTGTCCCAGCTCGCCGCCGAGCGCGACCGGGCCCTCTGGCTCCTCGCCGGCGGCGTGGCCCTGGCCGGCGCCATCGGCATCGCCCTCGCCCTCCTGATCGGGCGCGGCATCACCCGGCCGATCGGCCAGCTCTCCGGCGCCATGCGGGCGCTGGCCGGCGGCGACCTCGCCACCGAGGTGCCGGCGCGCGGGCGCCGCGACGAGATCGGCGCCATGGCGGGCACCGTGCAGGTCTTCCGCGAGGCGCTGGTGGCCAAGGACGAGGCGGACCGGGCGGCCTCCCGCGAGGCGGCCGCCAAGGCCGAGCGGGTGGCGCGCCTCGACGCCGTGACCCGGGCCTTCGAGGCCAACGTGGTGGCGATGACCGAGACCCTGGGCCAGGCCGCCTCCGGCATGGAGGCGACCGCCCGCACCATGAGCAAGGCCGCCGAGACCACCAACGGCCGCTCGACCGAGGTGGCGGGGGCGGCCGAGCAGACGCTCGCCAACGTCCAGATGGTGGCGGCGGCGAGCGAGGAGCTCTCGGTCTCGATCGGCGGCATCGCCGCCCAGGTGGCGCAATCCTCCGACATCGCCCGCAACGCCGTGGACCAGGCGCGCCGGACCGACGAGACGGTGCAGCGCCTGGTGAAGTCCGCCGACCAGATCGGCGACATCGTGGCGCTGATCTCGTCGATCGCCAGCCAGACCAACCTGCTGGCGCTCAACGCCACCATCGAGGCGGCCCGGGCCGGCGAGGCGGGACGCGGCTTCGCTGTCGTCGCCGCCGAGGTCAAGGACCTGGCGAGCCAGACGAGCCGCGCCACCGCCGAGATCGCCCAGCAGATCGGTCACATCCAGGAGACCACCGGCGGGGTCGTGCAGGCGATCCGGGAGATCTCCGGCGTGATCGAGCGCATGTCGGAGATCGCCGAGGGCGTCGCCGGTGCCGTCGACCAGCAGGGCGCGGCGACCCAGGAGATCGCCCGCAACGTCCAGCACGCCGCGCAGGGCACCCAGGTGGTGACGACCGGCATCGTGGCGGTGCAGCGCGAGGCCGGCAGCACGGGCGAGGCCGCCACCGAGGTGCTCGGCGCCGCCGACCGCCTCGGCCGCTACGCCGCCGACCTCGAGCGCGAGGTGGCGGAGTTCCTGAAGGGGGTGAAGGCGGCCTGAAGAAACGCCCGGAACGGACGGGATAGAGGGGGGATGCGGCGCGCCGCATCCCCCTTTCATTGCGAAGGCGCTCCCGGCTTCGGCTCGGTCCAGACGACCTGCCCGTCGACCGCGTAGGGTCGGCAGGCGAGCTGCTTGGCGCGGCAGCCGGCGAGGAGCGCCGATAGCGGGTCCGTTCCGGCGTTGGTGGAGGACCAGGCCCCGTTCGACGCGACCACGAAGGCGCGGGGGCGATCCATGGCCAAGAACTGGCGGTACCCGGCGCGGCCGCCCTCGTCGACGTAGGGGACAGCACCGACATCGTCGATCGCCGCGAAGCCGCTCGGCGGCGGCACTGGGGCGGGGCGCGTCCAGACGACGTCGCCATTCACCGCGTAGACCTTGCAGTCCTCACTCACGGCGCGACACCGCCGCAGGGCCCGCGCCAGCGGATCGAATCCCCCGTAGCTCTCTTCCACGCGCCGCCCCGGCGCGATCACGAAGGCTCGGGGATAGGAGCGCCTCAGGAAGGTCCGATAGAGGTCCCGGCCCGACGGTCCCAGATGTGGAACGGCCTCAACGTCCCCGATCGCCGCGTAGCCGCTGGCCCGGGGCGGGGCAATCGGGAGGTATTCCGGATGGATCACGGCCGCCGGCAAGCCGCGGGCGGCCAGGAACGCGTCGAGGCGAGGCGCGAAGAGCGGCAGGCTGTCGGAGAAGGAGAGCAGCGTGTGCGCATCATCCCGGAAGCGCCCGTAGGCGACGACATCGGTCGGTGCGCCTCCGGCAGCGTAGGCAGCCCGCATCATCCGCCAAGTCGCGGCCGGGAAGTGCAGGTCATTGTCGCCGTAGATCCAGAGTGAGGGCACGCGGCTCTGGGTGCCGAAGCTGCGGACAGCCTCGACCAGAAGCGGCTCCCAGTCCCGGCGAGTCGCCTTCAGGCCGCCGTGGACGTTGACCACGGCCCGGATGCGAGGGTCGCGCCGGGCGCCGGTGGCGAGGGCATTGAAGCCGCCGAAGCTCTGCCCTGCCACGATCACGCGGCGCAGGTCGAGCGCCGGGTCGCGGCCCAGGCCGTCGAGAACGGCCAGGATGTCGGCCGCGTTGTTGAAACCGCACGCGGCGGATACGCAGACCGACTCCGATACCGTGCCGCCGGATCGGCCGTAGCCACGCATCAGCGGTACGGCGACGGCGTAGCCCCGCGACAGGAAGTAATAGGTCGCGAAGTTGGCGTCGTGGTTCCTCATGTCGCGGCGGACCGACTCCTCCGCGGTGCCATGATTCCAGACGACGGTGGGGAACGGGCCCGGTCCCGGCGGGGTCAGCAGCCTGACCTCCAGCTCGACCGGGCGGGCCGGGTCGCCGGCGAGCCGCAGGGTGCGCCGCTGGATCAGCGCCGTGGGCCAAGCCACATCCGGCTCCTGCTGGCTGGGCTCCCGCATCGTCTCCGCGGCGCATGCCGGACCGCCAGCGAGCAGCAGGGCGGCGCAGAGGACGAGGCGCAGCGTCATGGCGGCGGGCTTTCGTGGGACGGTCCCGCGTCGCGCGGGAGGGGCCGGTCACACCCGTGTACAGCAAAGCCTGCTGGCCGATGAGCAATCCAGGGTTGTAGCGGGACGCAACCCTGGGATCCCGCGCGCTACTCCGCCCCGATCCGCACCGTCAGCGTCCCCAATCCCCCGAACTCCGCCCGCACCACGTCCCCCGGCTCGACCGGCAGCGGCACCGTGGTGGTGC
Source organism: Methylobacterium variabile (assembly GCF_001043975.1). Lineage (GTDB taxonomy): Bacteria > Pseudomonadota > Alphaproteobacteria > Rhizobiales > Beijerinckiaceae > Methylobacterium > Methylobacterium variabile. The sequence continues at coordinate 20,328 of NZ_LABY01000007.1, read as the reverse complement.
CGGTGGTGACGATCTGGCCGGCGCGCAGGGTCAGGCCCTGCGCCGACAGGGCGTTGGCGAGCCAGGTCAGCGCCAGGCGCGGGTCGTCGAGGGCGTTGCCGCCCCGCCCGCGGTAAGGCTCGCGCCCCTCGGCAGTGATCGCGGTCGGCAGCGCCGCGAGGTCGATGTCGCGCCAGCCCTCGGGCGCCGGGGGGCCGAGGACGAACAGGTGGGCGCAGGCGTTGTCGGCGATCAGCGCCGCCTCGCCGGCAGCGTCGTAGGCGTCGAGCCGCGAGTCCGGGAACTCGATCGCCGGGTGGGCGTCGGCCACTGCCGCCATCACCTCGTCGACGGTGTAGGCGTGCGCCCGGGGCGGCAGGTCGCGGGCGATGCGGAACGCCACCTCGGGCTCGGCCACCCGCATCTGGTTGCCGGCGAGCGGCACCGGCTCGTCCACTGTGAGCACCTGCTCGGCCAGGAGCCGCCCGGCGAGGGGTCCGTCGGCGCCGATGTGGCGCTGGCCGGCGAGACTCGTCGCGGCGATCTTCCAGCCGTAGAGGGGTGAGGCGCTGCGCGGCTCGAGCAAGGCCTGAATCCGATAGGCCGCATCGCGGTCGGCCGGGGCAAGGTCCGGCGGCAGGGCGGCGATGAGGCGGCCCTCGCGCCAGTGGCGCCAGAGGAGGTCGGACGTCGCCTGATGCGTCACGCGACCCTCCCGGTCAGGCCGCCGTCGACCGGGAGCGCCACGCCGGTGATGTAGGCGGCCTCGTCGGAGGCGAGGAAGAGCGCCGCGTTGGCGACGTCCCAGGCGGTGCCCATCCGGCCCATCGGGCAGGCGGCGTCGCGGGCCCGCACCATCGCCTCGGTGTCCGCGTACTGGCCGGAGATCTGCTGGTGGATCAGCGGCGTGTTCATCAGCCCGGGCATGATCGCGTTCACGCGGATGCCGTCCTTCGCGTATTGCAGGGCGAGGCCGAGGGTGAAGTTGTTCACCGCGGCCTTGGCGGCGTAGTAGGCGGCGTAAGGGTAGCCGGTGTAGCGGATCGCCGCCGCCGACGAGATGTTGACGATGCTGCCGGCCCGCTGCGCCAGCATGTGCGGCAGCACGTGCTTGCAGGTGAGGAAGCAGGTGGTGAGGTTGAGGTCGAGGGTGCGGTGCCAGTCGGCCTCGCTCAGCTCGACCGGGCCGCCCATCTGGGCGTAGCCGACGTTGTTGTGCAGCACGTCGATCCGGCCTTGGGCCGCCATCACCTCGGCGACCAGGGCGGCGACCGCGCCCGAATCGGTGGCATCGCAGGCGGCGGCCGTCGCGGCGCCGTCCTCGCGCCGGATGATCTCGGCGGTCTCCTCCGCGGCCTCGCGCCGGAGATCGACGCAGACCACCCGGGCGCCGTGGCGCGCGAAGGTCACCGCCGCGGCCTTGCCGTTGCCCCAGCCCGGCCCCGCCGAGCCCGCACCGAACAGCAGAGCCACCTTGCCCTCGAGCCGCCGCGAGCCCGGGGCGCTCCCGCCCTCCGCCATGACTCATCCTCCCTGTGCTCCCGCGGGAGCCATTCTTGCGTCGCGCCTGTCGGTGCGTTGCCGGGCAGCCTATAGAGTTCGGAGACCGGCCGCAAAGCGCGCTGAACGAGGCCGGACACGCGAGAGGAGACGCCATGCCGACCCGTATCATCGGGGACACGCCGCCCCGCCTGCCCGCCGAGCTGATCGCCCGCTTCGCCGCGGTGCCGGTCGCGGTGGTGGTCGACCTGCTGGAGGGCCGCACCCAGGTCGATCCGGCGATCCGGCCGCTGCGGCGCATCGCCGGGGGGCCGACGCTTCTCGGCAGCGCCGTGACCGCTTGCTGCGACCCGCAGGATTACGGCGCCGTGCACCACGCCATCGCGGTGGCGGAGGCCGGCGACGTGGTGGTGATCGATGCCGGGGGACGCCGCGACGTCGCGATGATCGGCGACCTGCTCTCGACCGCGGCGCGGCGCAAGGGGATCGTCGGCCTCGTCGCCGACGGCGCGGTGCGCGACACCGGCATCCTCGGCGGCTGGGGCGACTTCGCGGTGTTCACCCGCCACGTCACGGCGCGAGGCCCGGCCTCGAAGGACGGCGGCACCGTCGACGCCCCGGCGACGATCGGCGGCGCCCCGGTCCGCCCCCGCGACCTGATCCTCGGCGACGACGACGGCATCGTGGTCATCCCGCGGGAGGCCGCCGAGGGGCTGATCGCGAAGGCCGAGGAGCGGGCGCAGGCCGAGATCGGCTGGGAGCGGCGCCTCGCCGCCGGGGAGACGACGCTCGCGGTGTTCGGGGTGCCGGACGCGGTCAGGGCGTGAGCGCCCTCGCCGCCTCCCGGGCCTCGTGCGGCGTGACCCGAGGCACCGCGAAGCGGTCGCCGGTGCGGGCGTAGAGGTCGCCGTAGAGCCGGCCCACCGGCAGGAAGGCGCCGTCGCGCAGGTGGCGCCCGTCCGGGGTGAAGAGGTCGGGCCTCGCCTGGAGCGACACCACCTGCCCGAGCACGATCCGGCGCTCGGGCGAGAGGTCGATCACCGTGTGGGTGCGGCAGCCGAGGCTCGCCGGCGCCTCGGCGATCCGGCCCGGGGCAACCCCGGTGCAGGGCCGGAGCGTCAGCCCCGCCGCCGGGATCTCGCTCTCGGCCGGCGGGAACTCGGCAGCGCAGACCGTCATCGCCCGGACGAGCGTCTCGTCGACGAGGTTGACGACGAACTCGCCCGTCTCGGCGATGTTGCGGGGCGTGTCCTTGAGGGTGCCGTCGGAGCGCAGGTTGAAGCTCAAGGCCACGACCGGCGGCTCCTCGGCCAGGACCTGGAAGAAGCTGATCGGCGCGGCGTTGTCGATCCCGCTCGGCGAGCGGGTGGTGACGAGGGCGATCGGCCGCGGGGTCACCAGGGCGGTGAGCAGGCGGTAGCGGTCGCGGGCGGGCAGGTCGTCGAAGCGCAGGTCCATCGGGTCGTCACCGCGCCCCGTCGGCACCGGGGAGCGCGCTTTTCGGCAGCAGCATGTGCACGCCCTTGTTGCCGTCGACGGTCTGGGTGATGCGGAGGTTTCCGGCTAGCGAGCACAGCATGTAGGCCTGGTTGCGGGTGAGCCCGGTGCGGGCGCAGACGTGCCGGATCATCTCGCGCACGGCCTGGCGCATCGCCTCGTCCAGGCTCTCGTGCAGGCCGATTGCCATCAGGTCGGTCGGCGTCTCGGCGAAGGGCCAGTCGTAGGCGAGGTCCTTGCGTACGGTGAGCCGGAACGTGCCGGTCAGGCCGGTCTCGAGGGCCGTGATGCAGACCTCGCCGTCGCCCTGCACGCCGTGGCCGTCGCCGGCGTAGAACCCCGCCCCCTCCGTGAAGACCGGAAGGTAGAGGGTGGTGCCGGCCCGCAGCTCCTTGTTGTCCATGTTGCCGCCGAAGCGGCGCGGCACCGGCGAGGTCACCCGGCCCCAAGAGGGCGGCGGCGCCGTGGCGAGGATGCCGAAGAACGGGTCGAGGGGGAGCTCGGTGCCCCAGGGCAGCACCGCGACGCCGCGCTCGGCATCGATGTCCGGGTGGATGGTCTCGTACTCGGTGAACTCGTCCGGCAGGGTGCCCAGCAGCGGCATGATCGCGACGAAGCCCCAGTCCATGCGGAACCTGAGGTCGAGGATGTCGACCTGGAGCACGTCGCCCGGCGCCGCGCCGCGGACGTGGACCGGGCCGGTGACGAAGTGCGGGCCGATGCCGGGCGAGAGCGCGTCGAGGGCCGCGAGGTAGTCGGCCGGGTGGCGGGCCGGGTCGGATGGAGCGACGCGCGCCCGCCGGCCGGGTGCGAGTGCAGCGTGACGGTGTCGCCGGACTCCACCGTCAGCACCGGCGGCAGGGCGGCGTCGAAGTAGCCCAGCACCATGGTGTCGGGCGTGGCGGGGATCTCGTGGTGCGTCGGCATGGGAAGCGTCCGGCTGTCGGAGCCTGCGAGGCTTGCAAGAGCCGAGCCGCGAGAGCCGAGCCGGAGCGCAGACAGCGGCGCGCGGGCGTCGCATGATGCGCCCCGAGAACGACGGGGAGGCTGCGCATGGCGGAGATCTGGATCGAGGCGGCCCTGAACGGTCCCTGGGGGCGCGAGCGCCAGCCCGGCATCCCGATCACGGTCGAGGAGGTGGTGGCCGACGGGCTCGCGGCGGCCGAGGCCGGGGCGGCGATCGTGCACGTCCACGCCTACGACCCCGAGACAGGGCGCCAGAACGACGCCTGGGAGACCTACGCCCGCATCATCGAGGGCATCCGGGCGAAGGCCGACGTGATCGTCTACCCGACGATCCCGCTCGCCGGCTCAGGCTACGCCGCGAGCGCGGCCAAGCGCTACGCCCATACCGAGGAGCTGGCCCGGCGCGGCCTGATCGAGTGGGCGGTGTGCGATCCGGGCTCGACCACCTTCCTGCGCTACGACGAGGTGTCGGCCGAGGACAGCGGCTTCCTCTACCAGAACCCGATGGCCGACATCCGCGAGGGCCTGCGCATCGCCCGCACCCACCGGATCCGGCCGGGCTACGCCATCTACGAGCCGGGCTTCACCCGCCTCGGCGCGGCCCTCGCCGCCCTCGCGCCGCGGCCGCCGGTGCCGGTCTACCGGTTCATGTTCTCGGACGAGTTCGCCTGGGGCTTCCCGCCCCGGCCGGCCTACCTCGACGCGCACCTCGCGCTCCTCGCCGAGTGCGCGCCGGGCGCCCCCTGGATGGTGGCGGGGCTCGGCGTCGACATCCTGCCGCTGGTCCCGGCGGCGGTGGCCCGTGGCGGCCACGTGCGGGTCGGGCTCGAGGACGCGCCGTGGGGGAGCCCGCTGGACAACCGGGCCTGGGTCGCGGCGGCGCGCCGGGCGATCGAGGCGGCCGGGGGGCGGGTCGTGGGGGCGCAGGCGGTGCGGCGGGAGCTGGCGGTACGGGATGGGGCGGGCTGAGACCGCCATCTCCCACCCTGCGCCTCTGTCCCGGACGCCTGGAGCGACAGCGGAAGGAGATCCGGGAACCAGCACAAGAACGCGCGACGCGTCCGTCCGTAACCGCTGTCCGGTTCTCGCTCTCGAGAATTGACGCCCTCGGCCTCATCCCGGGGCCGCGAAAGCGGAACCCGGGGTCCATAATCGCTGACGTTGAAGAAAGAGGCGGACCGCGTTCAGCCTGTCCTGGATCGTCAGCGGTCATGGATCCCGGGTTCCCGGCTGCGCCGAGCCCCGGGATGACCAGGAGGGTGGAAAGACCCGTCGGCAGAATCGAAAAACCTTCGGAGACTCAGCCGCTACGCCGCCCGCAAGGTCTCGATCTGCTCCAGGGCCGCGGCCCGGGCAGCCTCGATCCGGCGCTGAAGGTCCCGCAGGTCGGCACCGGCGAGGCAGGCGTCCTCGACCTCGCGGCAGAGGTCGGACAGGCCGGTGAAGCCGAGGAGGCCCGCCGCCGAGATCATCGCGTGGGCGTCGCGGGCGAGGCCCGCCCGATCGCCGTTCCGCAGGCGGAAGCGCTGCTCGAGCTCGGCCGCCAGGAGCCCGAGCAGGCCGTCGATCCGCTCCGGGCCCATCAGCGTCCGGGCCGCCGCGAAGGCCTCGACGTCGACGAGGGCGGGGAGCGGCGTGGGCTCGGCCCGGTCGGCGCGGTGGCGGGCGATCGCCGCGGCGAGCTCGGCGCGCTTGAACGGCTTGCCGACATGGCCGTCCATCCCGGCGGCCCGGAAGGTCTCGAGCTGGGCCGGCAGCACGTTGGCGGTCATCGCGACGATCGGCACGGTGCCGGTCGGGGCGGGCAGGCTCCGGATCGTCCGGGTGGCGGTGATCCCGTCCATGCCGGGCATCTGCACGTCCATCAGCACGAGGTCGTAGGCTCGCGCCCGCACTGCCTCGATCGCCGCCGCCCCGTCGCCGGCGACGTCGACGCCGTGGCCCTCGGCCTCCAGCACCGCCCGGGCGAGGTCCTGGTTGATTGGCACGTCCTCGACGAGGAGGAGGCGGGCCGGGCGCACCGGCGCGGGCCGCCCTTCCGCCGCCTCGGCCGCCGGCGCCGGGCAGGCCGGCAGCGGCACGCAGAACCAGAAGCAGGAGCCGGCCCCGGGCCGGCTCTCGACGCCGATCGCCCCACCCATCAGCTCGACCAGCCCCTTGCAGATCGCGAGGCCCAGCCCGCTGCCGCCGTACTGGCGCCGGATCGAGCCGTCGACCTGGCTGAAGCGCTGGAACAGGCGGCCGTGCTGCTCGGGCGCGATGCCGATGCCGGTATCGGTGACAGAGAAGCGCAGCGTTCCCTCCGCCGCGACGCCGACGCTGACCGCGACCCGTCCGGCGGGGGTGAACTTCACCGCGTTGTTGAGCAGGTTGAGCAGGATCTGGCGCAGGCGGTCGGGATCGCCCCGGACCCAGTCCGGCACCGCGGGATCGAGGGCGACGTCGAGGGCGAGGCCCTTGGGCTCGGACAGGCCGCGCACGATCGAGGCGGCGTTGTCGACGAGGGCGGCCGGCGCGAACGGCACCTCGGAGAGCGCGATGCCGCCGGCCTCGATGCGCGAGAAGTCGAGGATGTCGTCGACGACGGTGAGCAGCGCCCCGCCCGCCGCCGCGATCCGGTCGACGTAGCGCCGGTGCCGGCCCGGCAGGGTGCGGTCGGCGAGCAGCAGGTCGGCGTAGCCGATGACGCCGTTCAGCGGCGTGCGGATCTCGTGGCTCATCGAGGCCAGGAAGTCGGTCTTGGCCTGGCTCGCCCGCTCGGCGGTGATCCGTGCCTCCTCCAGCGCCCGGGCGTGGCGCTGGCGCTCGCCGACATCCCGGAAGGTGGCGATGATCGCGGGCTCTCCCGGGGCGGCGCCCGGGATGCGGCGGAACGCGCCCTCGACCCAGACCCAGCCGCCGGTCCGGTGGCGGGCGCGGCAGACCACGCTCACCTGCGCCTCGCCGGCCGCGAGGCGGCGGGCCTGGGTGACCAGCAGGGCGAGGTCCTCCCGGTGGACGCAGTCGCGCAGGCGCATCGCGGCGGCCTCCTCCGGCGTGTAGCCGAGCAGGCGCCGCACCGCCGGCGAGACGTAGCTGCGCCGGCCGTCGTCGTGGGCCAGCACGATCAGCTCGCTGGTGTTCTCGGCGAGCAGCCGGTAGCGCGCCTCGCCGGCCGAGAGCATGCCGGCCGCCCGCCGCGCCTCGGCCTCAAGGTCGCGGTGGCGCAGCAGCGCCCGCGTCAGCCCGAAGCCGAGGCCGGCCAGGACGGCGCTGATCCCGAGCACCACCGCGGCGTCCTGCCGGACGCCCTCGCGCCAGGCGGCGAGGGCCTGGTCCTTCGAGACCCCGGTGGTGACGAGGAGCGGCGCGCCGGTGACGCGCTGGAAGCTGCCGTAGCGCGAGACGCCGTCGACCGGCGACGCGCTGGCGTCGAAGGTGCCGCCGGCGGCGCCGGCGGCGGCCCGCATCAGGGGCCCGCCGGCGAGGCTCTGGCCGACCTTCTCCGAGACGTAAGGATGGCGCACCAGGATCACGCCGTCGCTGCGCACGAGCCCGATGGCGCCGTTGGGACCGAGGTCGAGCTGGCCGTAGAGCCGTTGCAGCTCGCTGAGCGACAGGTCCGCCACGGCCACGAGCGGCGTCTCGCCCGGGCGCGGCATCACCAGGCGGGCGACGCTGACGAACCAGGAATCCGCCGGCCCGATCCGGGTCGGCCAGCCGACCGCCAGTTCCGACTGGCCCACCGCCATGGCGGAGCGCACCAGCTCGGCGTCGGTGGGCCGGCCCGCGCTGCCGGCCCCGCCCTGGCTGAACAGCACGCCGGCGGAGCTGCCGTCGAGCACCCGCACGGCCATGACCGTCGGGATGTGGCCCATCAGGCCGGAGAGGAGCTGGCGGGTGTAGTGCGGGCTCGCCCCGAAGGTGTGCGCGTCGACCCGGGCGGCGGCGGCGCTGAGCAGCATGTCGATGGAGGAGACGAGGCGGTTCGCCTCCTGCCCGAGGGCCTGCACCACCGCCTCCGCGGTGCTGCGGGCGTCGCGGATCGTGCGCTCGTAGTCGCGGGTGTCGGTCCAGACCGTGACCATGGCGAGGCCCAGGCAGGTCGTGAGCACGCCCGCCCAGACGCCGCCGACGAGACTGCGGTAGGACCGTTTCAGGTTCATCGTTCTTCCCGCGCGGCCCGCCCCCCGGCCAGGCGCCCGGGATGTCCCGGGCGGGCCGCATGCCGACAGCTACGGGGCGGACCGGCCCGCCGCGAGGGAGGCTTGCGCAAGCAAGCGACGCGGCGGTGCCGGGATCACTGGCTCACATCGCCTCGAAGCGGATCGGCTGGGCGCCCTTGAGCAGCGTCATGCGACCGAGGTCGTAGACATGCTCGATGCCGGTGGTGATGGTCAAGAAGTGGTTGCCGGCGAGCTGGCCGACCTTGCTGGCGAAATGCACGCCGCCGTAGGCGAGCAGGATCTCGGTCTCGCTGATGCCGCCCGGATACAGGATCATCTGGCCCGGCGCCGGGTAGCTGGTGTGGTTCTCGTAGCCGACCCCGAAATCGAGGTCGCCGAGGGGCATCCACACGCCCTCCCCGCTCCAGCGCACGTGGATGACCTCGCTCACGAACGGCAGGGCCTTGATGAAGGCCGCGCAGGTCTGGGGCGCCTTCTCGAGCTCGAGCCGGCCGACGAGGTCGAACGGGCCGGCCTTGATCTTCAGTTCCTTCACGGGGGTCTCCTGGTGACCGGTGGGAGGGAGGCTAGGCCCCAAGCGAGGGCCGGGCCACGGAGCGAAGCAGGTGCCGCGAACGGGGTTGGCCGGTTCTGCGACGGGACCTGCGACAGGCCGATAAATCAGGGCCGGAGGTGGCGTAGCACGTCGACGAGCAGGCGCGTCGCCACGTCGACGTCCGCCTCGGTGACGGACTCGGCCGGGGAGTGGCTGAGCCCGCCGGCGCAGCGCACGAAGATCATGGCGATCGGGCACAGCCCCGCCAGGGCCAGGCCGTCGTGGCCGGCCCCGCTCGTCAGGCGCAACGGGGGCAGGCCGAGGCGGCCGACGCCGTCGGCGACCGCCTCCATCAGCCGGGGGGAGCAGGTGGCGGCGGGCTGGTCGTAGCCGGCCACCGCCTCCACCGCGACGCCGCGGCGGGCCGCGATCGCGTCGAAGGTGGCGCGCAGGCGCGCGAGCGCCGCCCGGCGCACGGCGTCGCTCGGGCTGCGCAGGTCGAGGCTGAACCGGGTACAGGCCGGGATGACGTTGACGGCGCCCCGCGGCACCTCGATCTGGCCGACCGTGGCGACGAGGTCCGGGGTCCCGATCGCCTCCGCCTCGACCGCCAGGACCATCTCGGCCGCCGCCGCCAGGGCGTCGCGGCGCAGCCGCATCGGCACCGTGCCGGCGTGGCCCGCCCGGCCCTCGACCGTGACGGCGAGCCGGCTCGCCCCCGCGATGGCGGTGACGATGCCGACGGGCAGGCCCGCATCCTCCAGGACCGGCCCCTGCTCGATATGGACCTCGAGGTAGCCGAGGAGGGAGGCCGGGTCGCGGGCGAGGCTGCCCAGGCCGGCGGGGTCGCCGCCGAACGCCGTCAGCGCCTCCGCCAGGCTCACCCCGTCGCGGTCGCGGGCCGCGAGGGCGGCGGGCTCGACGAGGCCGGCGAGCGCCCGCGAGCCCGTGAGGGTGACGGGGAAGCGCACCCCCTCCTCGTCGCCGAAGGCCAGGACCTCGACCGCGAAGGGCAGGCGCTCGCCGGCCTCACGCAGGGCCCGCAAAGCCGCGATCGCCGCCACCACGCCGAGGTTGCCGTCGTAGCGGCCGGCGTCGCGCACCGTGTCGATGTGGGAGCCGAGGAGCAGGGTCGGGGCGCCGGGGAAGGCCGCCTCGCAGCGGCCGACCACGGTGCCGGCGGCGTCGAGCCTCGCCTCCAGGCCGGCCTCCTCCATCCAGGCCATCACCTGCAGGGCGGCGGCCCTGTGGGCGGGGGTGAGGTAGAGGCGGGTGAGCCCGTCCGGGTCGGCGCTGAAGCGCGCGAGATCCGCCAGGCGGGTCATCACGGCGGCGCCGAGGCGGGTGTCGTTCGTGGCGGGCGCCCGGTCGTGCTGCATGGCGGTGGTGTCCGATCAGTGCCCCTGGGGTATGGCCGGGGCGGGAAGCTGTCCAGCCGCCGCGCCTCGTTCGACGGCTGGCGCCGCCGGCACCGTGCCGGCCGAGGCCGGGTCCTCGCCGTTCAGGACCCGGTGGGCCCGCTCGCGGTCGATGTCGCCCTCCCAGGCAGCCACCACCACGGTCGCCACGCAGTTGCCGACGAGGTTGCCGAGGGCCCGGGCGATGCCGACGAACCAGTCGACGGAGAGCACCAGCACCAGGCCGATGACGGGGATCGACGGCACCGCCGAGAGCGTGGCGGCCAGCACCACGATCGCCGAGCCCGGGACGCCGTGCGCCCCCTTGGAGGTGAGGAGCGAGATGCCGAGGATCAGCGCGAGGTCGCTGAAGCCGAGCGGCGTGCCGGTGGCCTGGGCGATGAACACCGTCGCGAGGGTGAGGTAGAGCGAGAAGGCGTCGAGGTTGAACGAGTAGCCCGTCGGGATGACGAGTCCGACGGTCGAGGCGCGGATGCCGAGCGCCTCGAGCTTGCGCATCACCTGCGGCAGCACGCTGTCCGACGAGGCGGTGCCGGCCACCACCAGCAGCTCCTCGCGCAGGTAGGCCAGCAGCTTGACGAGGCTGAAGCCGGAGGCCCGCAGGATCCCGCCCAGCACCACCACGACGAAGAGGGCGACGCCGACGTAGAACACGGCCACCAGCTTGGCCAGCTGCGCGAGCGAGCCGGCGCCGTAGCGCCCGACCGTGAACGCCACCGCGCCGAGCACGCCGAGCGGCGCCAGCCGGACGATGAGGCCGATCACCTTGAACAGGACCGCTGTGATCCGCTCGATCGAGGCGGCGAGCGGCCGGCCGCTCTCGCCGAGGAGCGACAGCCCGGCGCCGAACAGCACGGCGACGATCAGCACCTGCAGGATGTCGCCGCGGGCGAAGGCGTCGAAGATCGTGGTCGGGATGAGCTTCAGCAGGAACTCGGTGGTGTTGGTGACCTGCCCGACATTCGCCGTGTAGCCGGCGATGGCCTTGGCATCGAGGCTCGCGGGGTCGATCCCCATGCCCTCCCCCGGGCGGACCACGTAGGCGAGGACGAGGCCGAGCACGAGGGCGAGCGTCGTCACCGCCTCGAAGTAGATCAGGGCCTTGAGCCCGACGCGGCCGACCTTGCGCAGGTCGCCCGCCCCGACGATCCCCTGCACCACGACGCCGAACACCAGCGGGGCGATCGCCATCTTGATGAGCTTGATGAAGCCGTCGCCGAGAGGCTTGAGCGCCACCCCGAAGCCCGGCCAGAGGATCCCCACCACGACCCCGAGGACCAGGGCGGCCACGACCTGGCCGAACAGCGAGCGGAGGAAGCGGGGCATCGGGCGGTTCTCCCCAGAGATTGGTCCGCGCGGGGATCGGCGCCCCGTCGTGCCTGGACCGAAGCGCTACCACTGGGGCAGCCCAAGCTAGACGTCCAATATCCGGTTGCGTATGATCCAGTCGTTGCTCGTCTGGATACGGCCCGGCAGGTCATCGTGGAGCTGCGGCACCTGCGCTATTTCGTGGCGGTGGCGGAATCCTTGAGCTTCACCGCCGCGGCGGAGCGCCTGGGCGTGTCGCAGCCGCCGCTCAGCCAGCAGATCCGCGACCTCGAGGCGGAGCTGGGCACGCCGCTCCTGTGGCGCACCAGCCGGCGCGTCGCCCTGACCCCGGCCGGCACCGCCTTCCTCGACCGCGCCCGGGCGATCCTGGCCCAGGTCGAGGAGGCCTGCGCGCAGGCCCGGGCGGTCGGGGCCGGGCGCACCGGCACCCTCGACATCGGCCTCACCGGCTCGATCCTGGCCGGGCCGCTCGGCCGCCTGATCCGACGCTTCGGCGAGCGCTACCCGGCCGTCTCGGTGCGCCTGCACGAGATGCCGCCGGGCGAGCAGCCCGCCGCCCTGCACGCGCGCCGCACCGATCTCGGCTTCCTGCGCCGGCCGCCGGACGACCCGGAGCTGCGGGCGGTGCGCGCCTGGCCCGAGACGGTCGGCGTCGCCCTGCCGGCGGGGCACCGCCTCGCGGCTCGCGACCGGATCGCCCTGCAGGACCTGCGCGACGAGCCCTACGTCTCCTTGCGCCTGCGCGACTCGCGCTTCGCGACCTCGCTCTGGGACGCGTGCCTTGCCGCCGGCTTCGTGCCGCGGCTGACGCAGCAGGTGGTGGAATCCGCCTCCCTGGTGAATCTCGTGGCGGCGGGCCTCGGCGTCGCCCTGGTGCCCGAATCGATCGGCGCCTTGCCGCGGCCGGACATCGTCTACCGCCCCCTCGCCGATCCGGCCCCGGTCGCCGACGTCTGCGCCCTCTACAAGGCGCCGGCCACCCCTGTGGCGGAGAACTTCCTCGCCCTGATGCGCGAGGAGCTCGGGCCGCCCTGACCGCGTAGGGTTTCTGAAATCCTCATCCGGCGATAAGCAGTCTCCTGCCCGGGCCGGCCGCGCCGGCCCGGGCCCCGCACGCGACAGGGCACCGAGGGCTGCGCATGACCGAGAAGACCCGCGTCGCCGTTCTGTACGGCGGCCGATCCGGCGAGCACGAGGTCTCGCTGCAATCCGCCGCCTCCGTGATCCGCCACCTCGACCGCGACCGCTTCGAGGTGGTCCCGGTCAGCATCGACAAGGCCGGGCGCTGGCAGCGCCACGACCTGCGCCGGATCACGCAGACCGCGGACACCGCCCTCGCGATCCCGCCGGAGAGCCCCGAGGTGCGCCTCGCGCAAGGGGCCGACGGGCGCGGCCGCCTCGTTCCGCTCGCCGGCGAGCCGGAGGAGGTCGACGTGGTGTTTCCGGTCCTGCACGGGCCGCTCTGCGAGGACGGCACCCTCCAGGGCCTGCTGGAGCTGACCGAGGTCGCCTATGTCGGCTCGGGCGTCCTCGCCTCCGCGGTCGGCATGGACAAGGACGTCACGAAGCGCCTCGCCGGCCTCGCCGGCATCCCGATCGCGCCCTACCGCGCCTTCACCCGGCGCGCCTACGAGGGCGGTGCCGTCTCCGTGCAGGAGATCGCGGCGTCCCTGCGCCTCCCGGTCTTCGTCAAGCCCTGCAACATGGGCTCCAGCGTCGGCATCCATAAGGTCAAGGAGTGGGACGCCCTCGCCGCGGCCCTCGACGACGCCTTCCAGTACGACGTCAAGGTCCTGGTCGAGCAGGGCATCGACGCCCGCGAGATCGAGGTGGCGGTGCTCGACGGCGTCCCGCCCTTCGTCAGCGTCGCCAGCGAGCTGAACCCGCAGCCGCACCACGACTTCTACTCCTACGCGGCCAAGTACCTCGACCCCGAGGGGGCCAGCGTCGACCTGCCGGCGAAGCTTACCCCGGAGCAGATGGAGCGCGTGCGCGCCCTCGCCCTCGAGGCCTTCGCGGCGCTCGAATGCAGCGGGCTCGCCCGCGTCGACTTCTTCCTCGACCGGCAGAGCGGCGCGTTCTACCTCAACGAGGTCAACACCCTGCCGGGCTTCACGGCGATCAGCATGTACCCGAAGATGATGGAGGCCTCCGGCGTCCCCTATCCGGAGCTGCTGACCCGCCTCGTGGAACTCGCGCTGGAGCGGCACCGGACGCGACGGGGGCTGAAGCGGGAATTCGCGGGGTAGGCGCCCGCCGCCTCATCGCGGCAGCGCCCCACCCCGCGCCTCGCCGAGCCCCGCGATCTCCCACGGCGGCGCGATCTCCTCGCGCGTCGCGCAGAGCCCCGACCGCACCATCGCGCGCCCCACCTCCGGGGCGGCCGTGAGCACCGCGAACGGCACCGCGAGCAGGCTGCCGAGGGTGAGCGGCAGGCTCCAGGCCAGCAGCGCCGGGGAGACGAGGGCGAGCGCCCCGCAGACGAGGAGCCCGAACAGCGTGACGCCGCGCAGGGCCGCGAACGCCTCGCCCCAGCGCAGGGTCCGGGCGTCCCGGTCCTGCGCCGCCCAGGCCGTGCCGCGCCCGGCAAGGAGGCCGGCCAGCACCGCAGTCAGGCGCACCGACGACGCGCCGAGCAGCAGGAACGAGGCCGCGACCTCGGCCACTGCCCCGGCCACGAAGCGCGCTCCGCCGCCATGGGCGGCGCGGGCCTCCCGGTCCGCCAGCACGGCGGCGTAGCCGGCGAGCTTCGGGGCGAGCGAGAGGAGGAGCCAGAGCAGGTAGAGCGCGGCGGCGCCCGGGGCCGGGCCCTCCTGGGTCGCGGCCCGCAGGGGCAGGAGCAGGAGGCCGAGCGTCAGGGCGGGCGGATTGAGGAACATCATCACCGCCCAGGCGAGCTGGAAGCGGCCCATCGGCAGGAGCCCCGGCAGGCGGGGCAGGCGCAGGTACTGCATGTTGCCCCGGCACCAGCGGGCGTCGCGGGCGAGGTGGTCGAGGAGCGTCGGCGGGTTGTCCTCGTAGCTGCCGTCCTCGATCGGCAGCACCCGCACCTCGTAGCCGGCCCGGCGCATCAGCACCGCCTCGACCTGATCGTGCGACAGGATCGCGCCCCCGCCCCGCAAGGCCGGCAGCCGGCAATGGGCCGCGAAGGGGGCGATGCGCACGAGGGCGTTGTGGCCCCAGAACGGGCCGCACTCCGCCCCCCACCAAGCCGCCCCGAGGGTGTAGGGCAGCATGCCGTGGCGCATGCCGAACTGGAACAGCCGGGCGAAGGCGCTCGACGACGGCGCGCCGACCGCGAGGCTCTGCAGGATGCCGAGGCGCGGATGGGCCTGCATGATGCGCACGAGGCGCAGGATGGCCCCGCCAGTCATCAGGCTGTCGGCGTCGAGGGGCAGCATCAGGTCGGCGTCGCTGCGGGCGCAGAACTCCTGCAGGTTGCCGGCCTTGTAGCCGGTGTTGTCGGTGCGCCGCCGGTACTGCACCCGGGCGGCCTCCGCCTCGCCGAGGCCCGCGCGCCACGCCGCCATCCACGCCTCCTCGGACCGGATCACGCCCGGATCGTCGCTGTCGCTCAGCACATGGTAGCGGAAGGCGGCGCCGTGGCCGGTGCGCTCCAGGCTCTCGCGCACCAGGGCGAGGCGGGCGAGCGCCCGGGCCGGGTCCTCGTTGCGCAGGGTCATCACCACGGCGGTCGTCAGGTGGAGCAGCGCGTCCCCCTCCCCTGCCGCGGCGTGCGGCGCGGCCGCCAGCACGCCGGCGCGGCCGGCCCGCAACAGCAGGAAGCCGATCGCGGCGTTCCAGAAGCCGAGCACCGTCCAGGGCAGGGTGGCGAGGCCGCAGGCGAGGAGCGCGAGGTCGATCCCGTCGAGGCCGTCATCGGCCAGCACGATCCCGAGCGCCGCCGCGAAGGCGAGGATGGTGGCGAGGTTCAGTCCCAGCACCAGGAAGCGGCGCCGACGCAGCGTCACGCAGGCTTGCAGGCCCGTCGGCGTCGTGAGAGGAGCGCGGGCGGGCCCCTCCGCGTGGGTGACGACCGAGGAGTCGGTTTGCGGCATCGTCAGGCATCCGGGAGCGGCACGGCGGACGCCGTGCGGGCGCTCTGGTATAGTGCAGCCGGGCAGGCGGAGCTGCGGCATGAATGCCTGCCCGCGCCGGGCCCGGGCGAGGTCCGGGTGCGGACCCTGTGGACGGCCTTGAGCCGGGGCACCGAGCGGCTGGTGTTCGAGGGGCGCGTGCCGCCGGCCGTGGCCGAGCGGATGCGGGCGCCGGCGCAAGGCGGCGCGTTCCCGTTCCCGGTCAAGTACGGCTACTGCGCGGTGGCCGAGACGGAGGACGGCAAGCGGGTCTTCGCGCTCCATCCCCACCAGGAGGCCTTCGTGGCGCCCGTCGCGGCTCTCTGCCCGCTGCCGCCCGACCTGCCGCCCCGCCGGGCAGTGCTCGCCGCCAACATGGAGACGGCGCTGAACGCCCTGTGGGATTCCGGCGCCGGGCCGGGGGACCGGATCGCGGTCGTCGGCGGCGGCGTGGTCGGGCTCCTCGTCGCCCATCTCTGCGCCGGCCTGCCGGGAGCCGAGGTGAGCCTGATCGACCGCGACCCCGCCCGGGAGGCGGTGGCCCGCGCCCTCGGCCTCGCCTTCGCCCTGCCCGAGGCGGCGGCGCCGGAGGCCGACCTCGTCTTCCACGCCAGCGCCAGCGAGGCGGGCCTCGCCCTCGCCCTCTCCCTCGCCGGCGAGGAGGCGGCCCTGGTGGAGCTGAGCTGGTACGGGGCCGGAGCCGTCGCCGCCCCCCTCGGCCTCGCCTTCCACGCGCGGCGCCTGCGCCTCGTCGCGAGCCAGGTCGGGGCGGTGGCGGCCTCGCGCCGCCCGCGCTGGAGCCACCGGCGCCGCCTGCTCAAGGCCCTCGACCTGCTCCGCGACGCACGCCTCGACGCCCTCCTCACCGAGGAGGTCGCCTTCGCGAACCTGCCCGCCGCCCTGCCGCGCCTCCTCGCCCCCGGGGCGCCGGGGCTCTGCACCGTGATCCGCTACTGACAGGAGCCCGCATGTACGCCGTCGAGGTCCGCGACCACGTGATGATCGCCCACAGCTTCAAGGGCGATTTGTTCGGGCCCGCGCAGGGGCTGCACGGGGCGACCTTCGTGGTCGACGTGGCGTTCTTCCGCGAGAGCCTGACCCCGGACGGGGTGGTGGTCGATATCGGCCGGGCGAGCGAGGCCCTGCGGCGGGTGCTGGCGCCGCTCAACTACCGCAACCTCGACGACCTGCCGGACTTCGCCGGCCAGAACACCACCACCGAGTTCCTGTGCGGCTACATCCACGGCGCGATGGCGGCGGCGGTGCGGGCCGGCGATCTCGGGCCCGGTGGCGAGGGCGTGAGCCGCATCCGGGTGACCCTGCACGAATCCCACCTCGCCCGGGCCTGGTTCGAGGCGCCGCTCGCCTGATGCGCCTCGTCCTCGCCGTCCCGGGCGACCTCGCGGCGCCGACCGGGGGCTACGCCTATGCCCGCCAGCTCCTCGCGCACCTGCCGGCGCAGGGCGTGGCGGCGACGCACCTGGCGCTGCCGGGCACCTTTCCGGATCCCGGTCCGGACGACCTCGCCCGCACCGCCGACGCCCTGGCGCAGGTGCCGGCCGACACGGCGCTCCTCGTCGACGGCCTCGCCTACGGGGCGCTGCCGCCCGCGGTGATCCGCGCCGCCAGCCGGCCGGTGACGGCCCTCGTCCACCATCCCCTCGGCTACGAGACCGGCCTCCCGCCGGAGCGGGCGGCCGCACTGGCCGCGAGCGAGCGCGCGGCGCTGGCGCTGGCCCAGCGCGTGATCGCCTCGAGCTGCTTCACCGCCCGGCTGCTCGCGGCCGAGTTCGGCGTGCCGCGCGACCGCATCACGGTGGCCGAGCCCGGAACCCCCCCCGCCGCCCGGGTGGAGCCGCGGCCGGGTCCGCACGTCCGGCTCCTCGCCGTCGGCACGGTGACGCCCCGCAAGGGCTACCCCGTGCTGGTGCGGGCGCTCGCCGATCTCACCGACCTCGACTGGTCGCTCACCGTCGCCGGCAGCCTCGACCGGGCACCCGCCTGCGCCGCCACCCTGCGCGACCTGATCGCCGCGACCGGCCTCGCCGACCGCGTCACTCTGGCGGGCGCGGTGACGCCCGAGGCCCTGGAGCAGCTCTACGCCGAAGCCGACCTCGCGGTTTCGGCCTCGCTGTTCGAAGGCTACGGCATGGCGCTCACCGAGGCCCTGGCCCGGGGCCTGCCCCTCGTCGCCACCACCGGGGGCGCCGCCGCCGAGACGGTGCCGCCGGGCGCCGGGCGCGCGGTGCCGCCCGGCGACGCCGCCGCCCTCGCCACCTCCTTGCGCGACCTGATCGCCGATGCAGGCCGCCGCGCTACGGCAGCCGCGGCCTCCTGGGAGGCGGGGCAGCGCCTGCCGGACTGGCCCGCCACCGCCGCCGCGGTCGCCGATGCCCTGAGGACCCGATGAGCAGCTTCAGCCCCGACTGGCTCGCCCTGCGCGAGCCCGCCGACCACGCTGCCCGCGACCCGGGCCTCGTCGCCGCCTTGGGCCGCGTCCTCGCGGCCCGCGACGGGCCGGTGCGGGTGGTCGATCTCGGCTGCGGCACCGGCTCGAACCTGCGGGCCCTGGCGCCGCACCTCGGCCCTGCGCAGGCCTGGTGCCTCGTCGACCACGATCCCGCCCTGCTCGCCGCCGCCCGGGCACGCCTCGCGGCCTGGGCCGAGCGCGCGGAGGAGACCGAGTCGGGCCTGGCCCTGTCCGCGGGCGGCGCGCGCCTGCACGTGCGGTTCCGCGCCCTCGACCTCGCGGCCGACCCGGCGGCGGCCGCGGCGGAGGGCCCGGACCTCGTCACCGCGGCGGCCCTGTTCGACCTCGCCTCGGAGGCCTGGATCACCGCCGTCGCCCGGGCCGTCGCGGAGACCGGGGCCGCCTTCTACACCGCCCTCACGTATGACGGGCACGAGACCTGGACGCCGCCGCACCCGGCCGATGCCGCGATCCACACCGCCTTCCTCGCCCACCAGGCCGGCGACAAGGGGTTCGGGCCCGCCGCTGGCCCCGGCGCGACGGAGGCCCTGGCGAAGGCCTTCCGCGTTCACGACTACATCGTCGCGACCGCCCCCAGCCCCTGGCGCCTCGGCTCCGCGGAGATCGCGCTGCTGGACCAGCTCGCCGAGGGCACGGTGCGGGCGGCGCTGGAGACCGGGCGGGTCGCGGCGGCAGATTCCGCGGCGTGGATGGCGGCGCGGCGGTTGCCTGGTACGAGGGCGGTGATCGGGCACCAGGATCTCTTGGCGCTACCATCTTCAGGCACGAGGCGAATAGCTTGAACACTCTCGTGGTTTCTCGGCTAAATGCCGATGAGTGGAGGGTTTCAAGAGACTGGCTCGATGGATGGCTGGTCGAGCCGTTCGAAAAGTTGCCCGGCCACAGCCAAATCGCCTTCAAAGCTGAGAGCGGAGGTCGCGTCTCTTGGAGTAGTGTATCTGACCGAAAGCGGGAGAACCCGCCTGCGCGCCCTTCTCAGCGCTGTAGCAGGCGGGCTCTCTCGCGGGGATGGCCATAGGCGGTGACGGGTTAAGCACTACTCTGCCATGTTCATGGCGGCATGTGGATGAGGGTTTGCCGGCGGCAGTGTGGGCAGCGGGAGAGATGCACGAGGAGCGCGGCGGCAACACGGCGTCGGACCTCGGGCAGCGTCGGCCGAGGCGGCGGGCCGGGCGCCTGTGACCCGCACCGTTTTTCCCCGACCCGCTGGCTCTGCAGGAAGGCGAACGCGATCTGGCATAGGAGTGCATGACGGTGTAGCCCGATCCAGGAGCGCCCCTCGAAGTGGTCGAGGCCCAGTTCCTCCTTGAGCTGCTGGTGCGCCTGCTCGCAACTCCAGCGCGCCTTGATGGCCGCTGCCAACTGCTCCAGCGTCGTGTCGGCCGGATGGTTGGTCAGGTGCAGCTTGCGCTCGCCCGTGAGGCGGTGCTCACACACCAGCCAGCGCTCGGCCCCTGGCAGGTGCTGGGCCCCTGAGGCGAGCGGGCCGTCGGCTACGCGCACGCGTCGGGCGCTGAAGGCGGCCTGGAGCGGCCCCTTGGTGCTGGTGCGCCACAACAGGCTCCGGAACGTCGCGTCGGGGGGATCGGCGAACAAGGCCGCAGCCGGGCGGCTCGGCGCCGAGGGCACGGGGTGCTTGCGCGGGCGCCCTCCCGCCCTGGTGGGCGCGGGCATGGCCGTCGTCACATCGGCGGCAAACACCTTGTGGGTCGGCGGCAGGCCCAGCGCCCAGCGAAGGCCCCGGGCGTCGAGGGCGTGGCGGAACGCGGCCACCTTGCCGTACTCGGCGTCGCCCAGCATGCATCCGAAGCGCACGCCCTGGTCGCGCAGCCGATCGATCTCGTCGAGGGCGATCTGCCACTTGGGCCGACCAGAGACATCGTCGGGCACGCCTGCCTTGCCCGCCGAACCGGATCAGCCGCCCAATCGTCGGGCAGGAGCAACCGCAGCGCCACCGGGACCGGAACCTCGCCCCGGGCTAGCGTCAGCGACACCAGCGCCTGGCAGTTCGCCGTCTTGCCGAGCTGACCGCAGTCTTGGCGCTGCACGCCAACGGAGTGGCGCCCCTGCTTGACCAGCGCGGTGTCGTCAACCACCAGCACGGCCTGTGGCCCGCCCACGAGCCGGTCGGCCTGCTCGTCCAGCACGCGCTCGAGCCGTGCGTACGACCAGGGCGAGGCGGACACGAAGTGGTGCAGTTGCTGGACGCGGCCGGGCGCAACGCGCGCCGCCATCGGTTCCACGCTCTTGCGCTCGCCGGGCAGGAGCAGGCCGCGCAGGTAGAGCGGCGCCCAGCGGCGCTGTTCGGCACGGGGCAAGGCGGCCAGAAAGGGAGCCAGCCATGCCTCTAATACCCTCGCGCCTTGGCATC
>NZ_LABY01000069.1 GCF_001043975.1 Methylobacterium variabile | reverse complement strand
GGATGACCCGGCGGGTTTGATCAGCGCCGAGACTGCCGACGGGCGATTACGCCGCCTCGTCGCGCTTGCCGAGGCGCTTGTCGAGGTAGGTGTCGACCGTCTGGGTGAGCTCGTCGACCTTGCCGTCGAAGAAGTGGTTGGCGCCCTCGACGATCTGGTGCTCGATGATGACGCCCTTCTGGGTCTTCACCTTCTCGATCACCGGCATCACCTCCCGGGCCGGGGCGACCCGGTCCTCGGAGCCGTGCACGAACAGGCCCGAGGACGGGCAGGGGGCGAGGAAGCTGAAATCGTAGCGGTTGGCCATCGCGGCGATCGAGATGAAGCCCTCGATCTCCGGGCGGCGCATCAGGAGCTGCATGCCGATCCAGGAGCCGAACGACACGCCGGCGATCCAGCAGGCCCGGGCTTCCGGGTTCACCGCCTGCACCCAGTCGAGGGCGGCTGCGGCGTCCGACAGCTCGCCCACGCCGTGGTCGAAGGAGCCCTGGCTGCGGCCGACGCCGCGGAAGTTGAAGCGCAGGGCCGCGAAGCCGCGATTCGCGAATGTGTAGAACAGGTTGTAGACGATCTGGTTGTTCATCGTGCCGCCGAATTGCGGGTGCGGGTGCAGCACGATGGCGATCGGGGCGCCCTTCTGCTTCGGGGCCTGGTAGCGCCCCTCCAGCCGACCGGCCGGACCGGCGAAGATGACCTCGGGCATGAACAACCTCTTTTGTGCTTCAACGGTGCGTGAGCGCGGCGCAGGAACGGATGATGGGCGCGGGCCCGCAGCTTGACTCGGGTCCCGTCTCCCATAAAAGCACCCTTAGAACGGTTCTAGATGACTAGAATTGTTCTAAACAACGGGTGCCTCCGTCCCGGCCCGCGCGCCGGCAGGTTCGCACCGTCCCATTCCGCGTGTTCCGGGCGGGCCTTAGCACGGCACCCAGGGGGAAAGGCAAAGGAATTCAGCGTATGGAGCGCCCGCGCGCCTACCTCGACCACAACGCGACCTCGCCCGTGCGGCCCGAGGTGGCGGAGGCGGTCGCGCGCTCGCTCGTGGAGCTGCCCGGCAACCCGTCATCGATCCACCGCGAGGGCCGCGCCGCCCGCGCCGCCATCGAGATCGCGCGGGCGCAGGTCGCAGGCCTCGTCGGGGCGGCACCGTCGCGCGTCGTGTTCACCAGCGGCGGCACGGAAGCGGCGAACGCGGTCCTGTCCGGCTCGCTGAGGCGGCGCGGCCTGCCGGCCCCGAGCCGGCTGCTGATCGGCGCGACCGAGCATCCGTGCTGCCTGCAGGGCCACGGCTTCCCGGAGGGAGCGGCCGAGATCCTGCCGGTCGATGCCGATGGAATCGTGAGACTCGACGTGCTGGAGGCGTGGCTCGCGGCCCTGGCGGCCGAGGGCGTCACCGCCCTGGTCTCGGTCCAGGCGGCCAACAACGAGACCGGCGTGATCCAGCCCCTGGCGAGGGTTGCGGCGCTGGCATGCCAGCACGGCGCCCTGTTCCACAGCGACGCCGTCCAGGCGGCTGGACGGGTTTCCGTTGGGCACAATATAACGCCCGTCGATGCCGTGACCCTGTCAGGTCATAAGCTCGGGGCGCCGAAAGGCGTCGGGGCGATCGTGCTCGGTGAAGGCGCGACGCTCGAACCGTCCTTCCTGCGCGGGGGCGGGCAGGAGGCGCGCCTGCGCGGCGGGACCGAGAACCTGCCGGGCATCGTGGGCTTCGGTCTCGCCGCGGAGTTGGCCCAGGTGGCCCTGCCGAGCGAGGCTCGGCGCCTCGCGGCACTGCGCGACGCCATCGCGGCAGGCGTTCGTGCCTGCGCCCCGGAGGCGGTCGTGTTCGGGGAGGGGGCCGAGCGCCTCTCCAACACCCTCTGCTTCGCGGTGCCAGGGCTCAGGGCCGAGACGGCCCTGATCGCCCTCGACCTCGACGGAGTGGCGGTGTCGTCCGGGGCGGCCTGCGCCTCGGGCAAGGTTTCGCGCTCCGGCGTGCTCGCGGCGATGGGGGTCGATCCCGCCCTCTCCGCGGGGGCGCTGCGCGTGAGTTTGGGCTGGAACAGCCGGGAGTGCGACGGGGAAAGGTTCCTCGCGGCCTTCGAACGGCTGGTTTCATCCCTATATAAGCGTCGGGAGCGGGCGGCGTGATCATGCGCCTCGCACCGGCCGTGTCATCACCTCGCGGCCCTTGAAGCCGTCAGCGGTAGGAGACGGGTATGCCTGCAGTGCAGGAGACGGTCGATCGCGTCCGCGCCATCGACGTCGATCAGTACAAGTACGGGTTCGAGACCACGATCGAGATGGAGAAGTCCGAGAAGGGCCTCTCCGAGGACGTGATCCGCTTCATCTCGGCCAAGAAGGACGAGCCTGAGTGGATGCTCGAATGGCGCCTCGACGCCTATCGCCGCTGGCTCACCATGAAGGAGCCGAACTGGGCGCGGGTCGAGTACGACAAGATCAACTACGACGAGCTGTACTACTACGCCGCGCCGAAGCGCAAGGCGGCGCAGTCGCTCGACGAGATCGACCCCGAGATCCTGAAGACCTACGAGAAGCTCGGCATCCCGCTGCGCGAGGTCGAGGTACTGGAGGGCATCGCCCCCGAGCGCCGGGTCGCTGTCGACGCGGTGTTCGATTCGGTCTCGGTCGCCACCACCTTCAAGGCGGAACTCGCCAAGGCCGGCGTCATCTTCATGCCGATCTCGGAGGCGGTGCGCGAGCACCCCGAGCTGGTGAAGAAGTACCTCGGCTCGGTCGTGCCGGTGACCGACAACTACTTCGCGACGCTGAACTCGGCGGTGTTCTCGGACGGCTCGTTCGTCTACATCCCGCCGGGCGTGCGCTGCCCGATGGAGCTGTCGACCTATTTCCGCATCAACGAGCGTGACACCGGCCAGTTCGAGCGCACGCTGATCATCGCCGACAAGGGCTCCTACGTCTCGTACCTCGAAGGCTGCACCGCCCCGCGGCGCGACGACAACCAGCTCCACGCCGCGGTGGTCGAGCTCGTCGCCCTCGACGACGCGGAGATCAAGTACTCGACCGTCCAGAACTGGTACCCGGGCGACGCGGAGGGCCGCGGCGGCATCTACAACTTCGTGACCAAGCGCGGCGATTGCCGCGGCGTGAACTCGAAGATCTCGTGGACGCAGGTCGAGACCGGCTCGGCGATCACCTGGAAGTACCCGTCCTGCATCCTGCGCGGCGACAACTCCCGCGGCGAGTTCTACTCGATCGCGGTGTCGAACGGCATGCAGCAGGTCGATTCCGGCACCAAGATGATCCATCTCGGCAAGAACACGACGAGCCGGATCATCTCGAAGGGCATCTCGGCCGGCCGGTCGCAGAACACCTACCGGGGTCTCGTCTCGGCGCACAAGAAGGCGAAGGGCGCGCGCAACTTCACCAACTGCGACTCGCTCTTGATCGGCGACCAGTGCGGGGCGCACACCGTGCCCTACATCGAGTCGAAGAACGCGTCGGCGGTGTTCGAGCACGAGGCCACCACCTCGAAGATCTCCGAGGACCAGAAGTTCTACTGCCAGCAGCGCGGTCTCTCCGAGGAGGAGGCGACCGCGCTCATCGTCAACGGCTTCGTCCGCGACGTGCTGCAGCAGCTGCCGATGGAGTTCGCCGTCGAGGCCCAGAAGCTGATCTCGATCAGCCTGGAAGGCTCGGTGGGCTGATCGCCTTCAGGCTTCCGGCGATGAGCCGGAAGCCTCCCATGCCCTGAACTCATTGCAACGGATGCGGTGCCGCCCGGTCGGCCGCTCCCGTCAGGACTGCTTTATCATGCTTGAGATCAAGAACCTGGTCGTCAACATCGAGGACAAGCGCATCCTCAACGGCCTGAGCCTGACCGTCAACGACGGCGAGGTCGCCGCCATCATGGGCCCGAACGGCTCCGGCAAGTCGACCCTGTCCTACGTCATCGCCGGCAAGGAGGACTACGAGGTCCTCGACGGCGAGATCCTGCTCGACGGCGAGAACATCCTGGAGATGGAGGCGGATGCCCGCGCCGCGGCCGGCATCTTCCTGGCCTTCCAGTACCCGCTGGAGATCCCGGGCGTCGGCACGATGACGTTCCTCAAGGCGGCGATGAACGCCCAGCGCAAGACCCGCGGCGAGGAGGAGCTGACCACCCCCGACTTCATGCGCCAGGTCTTCGCGGCGGCCGACAAGCTCGAGATCAACCGCGAGATGCTCAAGCGCGCCCTCAACGTCGGGTTCTCCGGCGGCGAGAAGAAGCGCATGGAGATCCTGCAGATGGCGCTGCTCTCGCCGCGCTTCTGCGTCCTCGACGAGACCGATTCGGGCCTCGACATTGACGCCCTGCGCATCGTCTCGGAGGGCGTGAACGCCCTGCGGTCTAAAGACCGCAGCTTCCTGGTCATCACCCACTACCAGCGCCTGCTCAACCACATCGTGCCCGACACCGTGCACGTGATGGCGCAGGGCCGGGTGGTGAAGTCCGGCGGCAAGGAACTCGCCCTCGAGCTCGAGGCCTCGGGCTACGCCGAGTACCGGTCGAACGAGGCCGCGTAATCATGGCCGACGTCACGACCCTCCGCACCGCCGCCGAGACCGGGCTGTCGAAGCTGTTCGAGGTCCAGCGGCTTAAGCTCCCGGGGGCGGCCATCGCCCGCGAGGAGGCGTTCCGCTACTTCGAGGCGGCGGGCCTGCCGCATCGCCGCGTCGAGGCGTTCAAGTACACCGACCTGCGCGCCGCGGTGCGCGAGGCCGCGCCGCCGGCCGATGCGCCGGATGCCGAGACCGCCCGCAGCGCCGTCAAGGCTGCCCGGGGCTTTTCCGGGGTCGAGGCCGCGCGCCTCACCTTCGTGAACGGCCACCTGGTTCCGGCGCTGTCCGACCTCGCCGGGCTGCCCGAAGGCCTCGAGGTGGTGCCCTTCGCCACGGCGATGGCCGAGGGCCACCCGCTCCTCGACCACCTCGCCCCGGTGGCGCAGACCCGCGAGAACCCGATCTACCAACTCAACGCCGCCTTCATGGCGGATGGGGCGGTGATCCGGGCCGGGGCGGGGGCGAAGATCGAGCGCGCTCTGCACCTGCGCTTCATCGGCACCGGCACGTCTCCGTTCTCGACCGCGACCCGGGTGCTGGTCGTGGCCGGCGACGACGCCGAGATCACGCTGCTCGAGAGCCACGAGGGCCCGGACGGGGTCGCCTACCAGCCCAACGACGTCCTCGACATCGTGGTCGGCGACCGTGCCCGCGTGCTCCACAGCCGGCTCAACATCGAGGGCAACGCGGCGATCGCGCTCTCGACCGTCTCGGCCCGCCTCGGCGCCGGCTCGCACATCGAGACCGTCAACGTGGTGACCGGTGCGGTGCTGTCGCGCCACCAGCTCTACCTGCACTTCGCGGGCGACGACGCGACCGCCACCGTCAACGGCGCCGCGATGATCCGCGACGGCCAGCTCGCCGACTCGACCCTGCTCGCCGACCACGCCGCTCTCGGCGGGATCAGCCGCGAGCAGTTCAAGACGGTGATCGACGGCGACGCCACCGGCGTTTTCCAGGGCAAGATCATCGTCCGGCAGGTCGCGCAGAAGACCGACGGCAAGATGAAGTCCGACTGCCTCCTCCTCACCGACGAGGGGCAGATGATGAACAAGCCGGAGCTGGAGATCTTCGCCGACGACGTGGCCTGCGGGCACGGCGCCACCTGCGGCGCGCCCGACGACGACCTGCTGTTCTACCTGATGGCTCGCGGCCTGCCGCGGGCCCAGGCGGAGAGCCTGCTGGTCCAGGCGTTCCTCGGCGAGGCGATCGAGGCGGTCACCCACGAGGGCGCCCGCGAGGCGATGATCGCCGAGATCGAGGCCTGGCTCGCTCGCCGCGGCTGACCAAGGACCGGGCCGGCCCATGGGCCGGCCCCTCTCACGCCCTGCACGAGAGCCCGACATGAACGCACCCGTCCTCCAGACCCCCTACGACGTCGAGGCGATCCGGGCGCAGTTCCCGATCCTGTCGCAGCAGGTCTACGGCAAGCCGCTGGTCTACCTCGACAATGCCGCCTCGGCGCAGAAGCCCCGCGCGGTGATCGACGCGATGTCGGGGGCGATGGAGACGGCCTACGCCAACGTGCATCGCGGCCTGCACTTCATGGCGAACGCCGCCACGGAGGGTTTCGAGGGCGCCCGCGAGACCACGCGCCAGTTCCTCAACGCCCCTTCCACCGACGAGATCATCTTCACCCGCAACGCCACCGAGGCGTACAACCTGGTCGCGACCTGCATGGGCTGGGCAGGGCTGATCGGCGAGGGTGACGAGATCATCCTGTCGATCATGGAGCACCACTCCAACATCGTGCCCTGGCACTTCCTGCGCGAGCGCCGCGGCGCCGTGCTGAAGTTCGCTCCCGTCGACGACGAGGGTAATTTCCTGGTCGAGGAGTACGAGAAGCTCTTCACGCCGCGCACCAAGATGGTGGCGATCAGCCACATGTCGAACGTGCTCGGCACGATCACGCCGGCGGAAGAGATCGTCCGCATCGCCCACGCCCACGGCGTGCCGGTTCTGCTCGACGGGGCGCAGAGCGCGGTGCACCAGGCGATCGACGTCCAGGCCCTCGACTGCGACTTCTTCGTCTTCACCGGCCACAAGGTCTACGGCCCGACCGGAATCGGCGTGCTCTACGGCAAGAAGGAGTGGCTGAACCGCCTGCCGCCCTATCAGGGCGGCGGCGAGATGATCGAGATCGTCGAGGAGGAGCGCATCACCTACAACGCGCCCCCGCACCGGTTCGAGGCCGGCACCCCGGCGATCATCGAGGCGGTCGGGCTCGGCGCCGCCCTCGAGTTCATGATGAATCTCGGCCGCGAGCACATCGCCGCCCACGAGGCACATCTGCTCGCCTACGCGCAGGAGCGCCTGCGCGCCATGAACAGCCTCAGGATCATCGGCACGGCCCGGGACAAGGGCGCGGTGATCTCGTTCGAGATGAAGGGCGCGCACGCCCACGACGTCGCGACCGTCATCGACCGCCAGGGCGTGGCGGTGCGGGCCGGCACCCACTGCGCCATGCCGCTGCTCAAGCGCTTCGGCACCACGTCGACCTGTCGCGCCTCGTTCGGCCTGTATAATACGACGGCGGAGATCGATGCCCTCGTCTCGGCCCTGACCCGGGCCGAGCGGATGTTCGCGTGAGGAACCCCGCATGACCGACACCCAAGCCGCGAGCGGCGCGCATTCCCCGCAGGTGAGCGCCCCGGCCATCCCGCCGGAGGAGATGGACCGCCTGACCGACGGCATCGTGGCGGCACTGAAATCCGTCTACGATCCGGAGATCCCGGCCGACATCTACGAGCTCGGCCTGATCTATCGGGTCGACATCGCCGACGACCGCCACGTCGCCATCGACATGACCCTGACGGCGCCGGGCTGCCCTGTAGCCGGCGAGATGCCGGGCTGGGTTGAGAACGCCGTCTCTGCGGTGCCGGGCGTCGCCGGCTGCAGCGTCACGATGGTGTTCGACCCGCCGTGGGACCAGAGCCGGATGTCGGACGAGGCCCGCATCGCCCTCGACATGTGGTGAGCCGGCGTCAGCGTATCGCGTCGGTGACGCGCGGCGCGAAAGTGAGCCCGTCGTAGATCTCGGCGAGCGCCAGCCTGGCCCCGATCTCCGGCAGGGCGATCACCGCCTCCAGGCCCTCGAACAGCTCCGGTTGCCAGCCCTCCGCCTCGCGGCGGTAGAGCAGGGCGACCGGCGCCACGGTCTCGAGGAGCAGGATTTAGGGGAGCGTCGGGTGGCGCTTGTACTCCTCCAGCTTCACGGCCTGGTCGACCGCCACCGTGGACGGTGAGGCGACCTCGACAACGAGGCACGGCTTGCGAGCCTCGTGGGTGTCGTAGACCATCTCGCCGCACTCGACCGTGACGTCGGGCCGCCGGATCGTGGTGATGCTGGTCCGGAGCGAGACGTCGTCCGTGGTCGGCCGGCAGGCCGAGCCGCGAAGCTGGTTGCCCAGGCTGATGATCACGTTCACCGTCACCCGGTCGTGCTGGACGCTGGCACCGGTCATCATCCGGTGCTTCGAGTATCGGAACGCCGTCGACGAGCTCGAAAGGCTCGTCCTGCGTCTCCTGCCAGCGGAAGAACTCCTCCGGCGTCATCCGCCGGCGCACCGCGTCCGCCATTGCTGCCTCCGTCGCATCCCATCCTGGCACATCCCGTGGTGGACCGCGGGGACCGGGATGCTTATCTTCGGATCGTAACGTCACGCCTCAACCGCCCGGGCCTTGAACCCGGCCGCCGGAGAGAGTTCTTACAATGGCACCGAGCTTCAAGGTGATGTCGCTGACCGAGGCCGCCGCCGAGCGGATCAAGGGCATCATGGCCGACGCCGAGCGCCCCATCGCGGGGCTGCGCGTCGGCGTCAAGAACGGCGGCTGCGCCGGGATGAGCTACACGATGGAGTACGCCGAGGAGCGCAAGCCCGGCGAGGACGTGGTCGAGGACAAGGGGGTGCGCGTCTTCATCGACCCGAAGGCGGTGCTGTTCCTGCTCGGCACCGAGATGGATTTCCAGACCACGAAGCTGGCCTCGCAGTTCGTGTTCAACAATCCCAACCAGACCTCGGCCTGCGGCTGCGGCGAATCGGTCGCGATCACGCCCGCCGATCCGAACGCCCTCACGGCCGCCCACGCCTGATCACGGCGTCGCCCGGCGGAGCCTCACATCGGGGTTCCGCCCGGGCCTCTCGGCCCCGCGTTCTCCAGGCCGTTGGCCGACGACCGGCCCGGCACTCCTCTTCGTCGATCGACGCCCGCGGGAGGCAGCTCAGGCGACGTCGTTCATCGTATCGACCGCCACGGAGTCGTCGACGACCCGGTTGCGTCCGGAGCGCTTGGCCGTGAACATGCAGTGGTCCGCCCGCTCGAGCAGCGACACCGCGGTGTCGCCGCGGCGGTAGACCGCGAGGCCGACTGACACGGTGATGCGGCCCAGGCACTCGCCAGTGGAGCGCTTGACGAGCTCGCGTCCCATCACGCTGGTACGCACCTTCTCGGCCAGTTCCCGCGCTTCCAGCCGGCCGCAATCCGGCAGGATGATGCCGAACTCCTCCCCGCCGAACCGCGCAATGGTGGTGCGCGGCTCGACGCATTCGCGCATGGTCATCGCCACCAGCCGCAGCACCTGGTCGCCGGTCAGGTGGCCGTAGAGGTCGTTGAAGCGCTTGAAGTGGTCGATGTCGAGCACGACGAGGCAGACAACCTGGCTCTGCACCGCGGCGTGGTCGACGGCCTTGCGCAGCATCTCCTCGAAGTGCTTGCGGTTGCCGATGCCAGTCAGCGGATCGGTCAGGGATTCCACCCGCACCGCCTCCAGGGTCTCGCGCAACGTCTCGATCTCGTTGCGGCTCTCCCGCATCCGCGCTTCCAGGGTGCGGTTGTTGGCCGCCACGTCGCGCGTGGTGACGACGAGCGACGAGACGATCTCCCGCACCCGCGCGCGGTTCACCGCAGGCGCGGCGAGATCCTGACTGAAGGCCTGGAGCGAGGCGCCGTAGCGAGCGGTCGAGCCCAGGGCCGCGTCCAGCATCTCCATGATCTGCTCGATCTCGGCGAGCACGCCGGTGCTCGCCCGCTCGGTCTCGGTCGAGAGCTGGCGATTGTCGAGATAGGTTTCGAAGAGGATGTCGACGTTGTTGTCGGTCAGCGCACCGTGCTCGGCAGTGATCCGCTTCACGGATTCGTTGAGCTGCGGGTTCAGGCCAGCGACGTAGGTGTACCAGACGGCGTAGCCCCGGGGCGTCGCCGATGAGCGGTACGCCTTCATCAGCTCCATCGCCCGCTGACCGAACAAGAAGCTCCGATCAAGCTCGGCGCTGCTCAGGTCAGGCATCGAACGTCTCCGCGCTGGCTGCCGGCTTCGCGCAGGCAGCTCCGGACCATCTGTAGGGTCCGTGCGTGGAGAAGCAGTTAAAGTGCGAACGCGCCTGGCGCTGACACAGGCGGAATCCCCTGTCTACTCGCTCTCTTTGCGCTTCTTCAGCACAACCGGCCGTAGCAGGAAGGCCGGGACATGGGCACCCATGCCGATCTCGGCGTCCGGCATCGCGTCGTCGTCCCGGCTCCGGGTGTTCCGACGTCCGACGGGGCGCTCATCCTGAAGGCGAGGCGCGTCCACGGCGCGCGGTGCCTCGCCGTTGCGGCGCGGTGGCGCCTCCTCTGGCCGCGGGCTGCGGGCGCGGCGCCGGCGCGTGTCGTCGCGGCGTCCCTCGTCGCGCCGGCCTTCCTCGCGGCGATTCTCCTCCCGGCGGCCTTCCTCGCGCCGGCCGCGACCGCCCCGGCTCCGCCGCTCGCCCGGCTCGTCGGCCTCGCCCTCGGGCAGGCTCGCGAGGTCGCCATCCGCCCAGGCGATCGGCTGCCCGATCAGCGTCTCGATGGCGGCGAGCGACTTCTCGTCACCCCGGCCGACCAGAGTGAAGGCGGCCCCGCTGCGGCCCGCGCGGCCGGTGCGGCCGATGCGGTGGACGTAATCCTCGGCGTGATGGGGGACGTCGAAGTTGAAGACGTGGCTCACCGCCGGAATGTCGAGGCCTCGGGCGGCCACGTCGCTGGCAACGAGCAGCGGCACCTCGCCGGACCGGAAGGCGTCGAGCGCCGC
Organism: Methylobacterium variabile; assembly: GCF_001043975.1. Lineage (GTDB taxonomy): Bacteria > Pseudomonadota > Alphaproteobacteria > Rhizobiales > Beijerinckiaceae > Methylobacterium > Methylobacterium variabile. The sequence goes on along the minus strand of NZ_LABY01000069.1, from coordinate 50,514 downwards.
CATGCGGGCGCGCTGGTCCATGTCGCCGTGCAGGGCCGCGACGTTGAAGCCGTGGTTCGACAGCGACTTCTGCAGCTGCGCGACGTCCCGCTTGCGGTTGCAGAAAATGATGCCGTTGTTCAGCTCCTCGGCGGCGCGGATGAGCTTGCGCAGGGTCTTGCGCTTCTGGTGGCCCTCGGACCCCGTAGCGACCAGCCGCTGCGTGATGGTCGAGGCGGTGGAGGCGGGGCGCGCCACCTCGATGCGGACGGGATTGTGGAGGAAGTCGTCGGCGAGCCGCTGGATCTCCGGCGGCATCGTCGCCGAGAAGAACAGCGTCTGCCGGGTGAACGGCACGAGCTTCACGATGCGCTCGATGTCGGGGATGAACCCCATGTCGAGCATCCGGTCGGCCTCGTCGATGACGAGGAGTTCGACGCCGGTGAGCAGCAGCTTGCCGCGCTCGAAATGGTCGAGGAGCCGCCCCGGGGTCGCGATCAGAACATCGACGCCGCGGGTGATCTTGAGATCCTGGTCAGCGAACGAGACGCCGCCGATCAGCAACGCCACGTTGAGCTTGTGGTTGCTGCCGTAGCGCTCGAAGTTCTCCACGACCTGCGCGGCGAGTTCGCGCGTCGGTTCGAGGATCAGCGTGCGCGGCATCCGGGCCCTGGCCCGGCCCTGCTCGAGCAGGGTGAGCATCGGCAGCGTGAACGCCGCCGTCTTGCCGGTGCCGGTCTGGGCGACGCCCAGGACGTCGCGCCGCGCGAGGACGTGCGGTATGGCTTGGGCTTGGATCGGGGTCGGCGTCGTGTAACCCGCGGCCTGGACGGCCTGCTGGACCTTCTCGCTTAAACCCAGTTCGGCGAATGACATCCTGAAGAGAACCGTTGCGCGCGGGCAGATCGGGCCGGCGCGGAGAATCCGTCGCGGCAACGGCTGGGATGCAAACTCGTTTCGCAGCCTGTCCCGCGCCGGATGCGCCGAGGTGGGACGTTCACGCCATTGCTCCGTCGCGTCGGGCACGCGACCGCCCGCAGGACACGCCCGATGCCGGATCATTTGTCAAGTGCTGCCCGGGATTTGTTCGGTGGGAAAGGCCGCGCCGCGACCTCCGGCCCGCGCGCCCGCGAAGGACTTCCCCGAAGATCCTCGGGGATGCGGGAGAGCGGGGCCGGGATCGAGCCGCGTCCGCGCGGCGCTCGCGGGTGGTCGATCCGGTGCTCTCGCGGCCCGGCGCCGCTCTGCAGGTCCGCGACCGGATCTGGGCCAGCGCCGGATGGTTCGCGTGAGGCGATCATCTTCGCGAGCGCGGCTGCGACCGTGAAGAGGGCGATCCGCCACGTGCGGCAGAGGAGGGGAGCGGCGCCATTTCGCACCTGCGCACTGGCGTGGCGGTTTACCCGAGGATGGTCCTGCGGAGGGGCCGCGGCGTCATGGTTAATGCCAAGTGATCGCTTCTGCTCGCTTTTTCGCGCTCGCGATCGCCGTCGATTCACGTTTCGTTGACGGGTGACCGGGTAAACCCTGCCCTCGTTGCAGGAATGCGACAGACCGGGTGACCGACCGGGGATAGAAGCGCGCCGGCTCTCGCCAACCAGGACCAGTCAGAGAATGAAGAAGATCCTCCTCGCCTCCGTGGCCCTCGTCGGCCTGTCTGCGGCTGCTTCGGCTGCCGACCTGCCGCGGCGCGCGGCTCCCCCGCCGGTGTTCACGCCGGTGCCGGTCTTCACCTGGACGGGCTTCTACGCCGGTTTCAACGCCGGCTACGGCTTCGGCACGGATGACCGCCGCACCGGCCCCGTCATCGGCGTCGGCCCGGCCACCGGCCTCGTCGCTCCCGGCACCACCGGCGTGCTCGCCTTCGGCAACCGCAACAGCAACGACGGCTTCGTCGGCGGCGGCCAGATCGGCTACAACTACCAGTTCACCCCGGGCTCGGGCGTGGTCGTCGGCATCGAGGCCGACGCCCAGTACGTCGACTTCGGCCGTGACCGCAACCGCTTCGTGTCCACCAGCCCGCTGGCGGCGCAGCAGGTGTTCAACCCGAACGGCCTGTCGGGTCTGGACTTCTTCGGCACCGTGCGCGGCCGCCTCGGCTACGCCTGGGACCGCACCCTGGTCTACGCCACCGGCGGTTTCGCCTACGGCTCGGGCGGTGGTCGCGACTTCGGCCTGCCGAACACCAGCCGCGACGAGTTCCAGACCGGCTGGGTGGTCGGCGGCGGTGTCGAGTACGCTCTGCCCACCGACTCGTTCCTGAACTTCTTCCGTTCGTCGGCCGTGACCCTCAAGGTCGAAGGCCTGTACGTGAACCTGGATCAGGGCAACCGCAACAACGGCGCCTTCGCGATCAACAACGCCGGCACCGTGATCAACACCGTCACCTCGCCGGGCGTGGTCGTCGTGAACCCGGGCCAGTCCCGTCGCGACACCGAGTTCGCGGTCGTCCGCGCCGGCCTGAACTACAAGTTCAACGGCTTCTAGTCTCGACGATCCGTCCTCCGGACGGAGCGGAGCCCGGCCTCACGGCCGGGCTCTTCGCTTTGGCGGATCGGGACACCGCAGAGGCGATCCTGATCTGGCAGAGACGACGAAGGCCCGGCCGCTCGCGCGGCCGGGCCTTCGTCGTCTTCGGCCGGGGACGGCTCGCGCCGTCCCCTCCCAGTCCATCCTCGATCCGTCAGATATCGAGCTCGATCTCGTCGGCGAACACCGCCCGCTCGGAGATGAAGGCGAAACGGGCCTCGGGCTTGTTGCCCATCAGCCGCTCGACGGTGTCGCCGGTCTCGGCCTTCGCCTCCTCCACCACCTCGACCCGCAGCAGCGTGCGCTTCTTCGGGTCCATCGTGGTCTCCTTGAGCTGCCCGGGCATCATCTCGCCCAGGCCCTTGAAGCGCCCGATCTCGACCTTGCCCGACTTGAACGTGGTCTTGAGCAGCTGCTCCTTGTGGCGGTCGTCCCGGGCGTAGGCGCTCTTCGCTCCTTGCGTCAGGCGGTAGAGCGGGGGCACCGCCAGGTAGAGGTGGCCGCCCTCGATCAGCCGTGGCATCTGCCGGTAGAAGAAGGTGATGAGCAGCGAGGCGATGTGGGCGCCGTCGACGTCGGCGTCGGTCATGATGATGACCTTCTCGTAGCGAAGGTCGTCGTGCCGGTACTGGTTGCCGATGCCGCAGCCGAGCGCCTGGATCAGGTCGGAGAGGAGCTGGTTCGCCCCGAGCTTGTCCCGGCTCGCCGAGGCGACGTTGAGGATCTTGCCGCGCAAGGGGAGGATCGCCTGGGTGGCGCGGTCGCGGGCCTGCTTGGCCGAGCCGCCGGCCGAGTCGCCCTCGACGATGAAGATCTCGGAGCCCGCGGCGCCGGCTTTCGAGCAATCCGCCAGCTTGCCCGGCAGGCGCAGCTTGCGGGTCGCGGTCTTGCGGGCGACCTCCTTCTCCTGGCGCCGGCGCAGGCGCTCCTCGGCCCGGTCGATCACCCAGTCGAGGAGCTTGTTGGCCTGGGCCGGGGAGGCGGCGAGCCAGTGATCGAAGGCGTCGCGGATCGCCGCCTCGACGATGCGGGAGGCTTCCAGCGTCGCGAGCTTGTCCTTGGTCTGGCCCTGGAACTCCGGCTCGCGGATGAACACCGAGAGCATCGCCGCGCAGGTCGCCATCACGTCGTCGGCGGTGACCGACTGCACGCGCTTCACCTGACCGACCCGCTCGGCGTGGTCGCGCAGGCCCCGCAGCAGGGCCACCCGCATCCCGCTCTCGTGGGTGCCGCCCTCCGGCGTCGGGATGGTGTTGCAGTAGGACGAGGAGAAGCCGTCGTCGTTGGCGAGCCACGCCACCGCCCATTCGAGGGAGCCGTGGCTGCCGGGCCTGGTGACCTTGCCGGCGAAGACGTTGTCGGCGACGAGCTCCTTGCCGTCGATCTCCCGGGCGAGATAGTCCTTGAGGCCGGCCGGGAAGCGGTGCACCGCCTCCGCCGGCACGTTCTCGACGCCCTCGAGCAGGGCGGGGGCGCAGCGCCAGCGGATCTCGACGCCGCCGAACAGGTAGGCCTTCGAGCGTGCCATCTTGAACAGGCGGCGCGGATCGAACCGGTGCTCGCCGAAGATCTCGGCGTCCGGGTGGAAGCGCACCTTGGTACCGCGCCGGTTCTGCACCCGGCCGACCGTCTCGAGCGCCCCTTGCGCGTGGCCGCGCGAGAAGGTCTGCCGATAAAGGGTCTGGTTGCGGGCGACCTCGACCTCGAGGACGTCCGAGAGGGCGTTCACCACCGAGATGCCGACGCCGTGCAGGCCGCCGGAGGTCTCGTAGACCTTCGAGTCGAACTTGCCGCCCGCGTGCAGCGTAGTCATGATGACCTCGAGCGCCGACTTGCCCGGGAATTTCGGGTGCGGATCGACCGGGATGCCGCGGCCGTTGTCGGTCACCGCGAGGCAGCCGCTCTCCTCGAGCTCGACCTCGATGAAGCTGGCATGGCCTGCGACGGCCTCGTCCATGGCGTTGTCGATCACCTCGGCGAAGAGGTGATGCAGCGCCTTCTCGTCGGTGCCGCCGATATACATGCCCGGCCGGCGCCGCACCGGCTCCAGGCCCTCCAGCACCTCGATTGCCGAGGCATCGTACCCGGCCTCCGCCGCCTCCGCGGGCGGGGGCACGGCGACCGGCTTGGCGCGCCGGGCCGGCTCGGCCGGCGGCTTGCCGCCCGGTCCGAACAGGTCTCGTGCGGCCTCGCTCACGCGACGGCCTCGCGGTGGGGGAAGGGCTCTGGCAGCATTCGAGGTCATCCTCTCCCTATACCGGAACAAACGCGGAACAAAAAGGGGCTTCCGGCGGCTTCGGGGCGTGGCACATGGGCAGGGCAGCGGGCCGTGGCGCGGCGGCCCGGACCGTCGCACGGAAGAACCCGTACCAGAGTCACCGAGACGTAAACAAATTCCCTTAAAGCCCGGTGATGGACCGGGTGCCCCGGAACCTCGGCAGTGGCCATCCGTTGTCGAGACGGCTGGCCCTCCGCCGCACCAGGCCGCCGCCGCAGGAGCGTTCCGACGATGACCGCCGTCACCCGCCACGCCCGCCACCTCTCCCTCGCCCGCGCCGAGCAGGCCGCCGGCCAGGCCTTCGGCTTAGCGGAGGACGGCGTCGGCGCGGCGACTGCGGGCCTCGGCCGGGTGGCCGTCTCCGCCGCCGGCGGCGCCTTCGCGGTCGCCGTCGCGGCGACCCTGGCATGGGTGCTCTGACGTAAGGTCCCCCACGGGCGGATGCCGGGTCTGCAGCGAGAACCTGCCACGCATTGAAGGCCCGGTCGTCGCGTGTTCGCGCCTGACGAATGCTGAGGATGGCGATCCCTCTCACGAGTCGCCCGCACGGCCATTGCCGCGGGCTCGGGCCGCCTTAGCTCCCGGGTCGATCTCACGTCTTCGCGCTGCGGAACCAGGCCAAGGAACCAGGCCAAGGCGGCGGAATTTCCTGAGCGGCGCCCCACGCCGTTCGTTCAACCACGGTTTCGAAGGATGGTGGCCCGATGCGGCGCGCCCACAGCATGCCATTCGGTGCGGAGATCGGACCGGAGGGCGTGCGCTTTGCCCTCTGGGCACCGACCGCCGAGCGCGTCGCCCTGGTGCTCGACGGCACCGAGCATCCCCTGGACGACCAGGGCGAGGGCTGGCGCCGGCTGACCGTGCCGGGCGTCCGCGCCGGGGCGCGCTACGGCTACCGGATCGACGGCGAACTCGTCGTGCCCGACCCCGCCTCGCGCTTCCAGCCCGAGGACGTCTCGGGCCTGAGCGAGGTGATCGATCCCGCCGGCTTCCCGTGGACGGATGAGGGCTGGGCCGGGCGCCCGTTCGAGGAGGCGGTGATCTACGAATGCCACGTCGGCACCGCGACGCCGGAGGGCACCTACGCGGCGCTCGGCCAGCGGCTCGAGGCCTTGCGCAACCTCGGCGTCACCGCGATCGAGCTGCTGCCGCTGGCCGACTTCAAGGGTACCCGCAACTGGGGCTACGACGGCGTGCTGCCCTACGCACCCGACTCGGCCTACGGCACCCCGGACGACCTGCGGCGCCTCGTCGACCGGGCGCACGGCCTCGGCCTGATGGTGTTCATCGACGTCGTCTACAACCACTTCGGCCCGGCGGGGAACTACCTCCACGCCTACGCCAAGACGTTCTTCACCGAGCGCCACCAGACCCCGTGGGGCGCGGGCATCAACTTCGACGGCAAGACCAGCGGCCAGGTGGTGCGGGACTACTTCGTCCACAATGCCCTGTACTGGCTGGAGGAGTTCCACGTCGATGGCCTGCGCTTCGATGCCGTCCACGCCATCCTGGACGACTCGGACAAGCACTTCCTCGCCGAGTTGGCCGAGCGCATCCGCGGCGCCTATCCCCACCGGCCGGTCCACCTGATGCTGGAGAACGAGGCCAACCAGGCCCGCTGGCTCGAGCGGGACGAGGCCGGCACGCCGCGCCTGCACAGCGCGCAATGGGCCGACGACACCCATCACGGCTGGCACATCCTGCTGACCGGCGAGGATTCCGGCTACTACGAGAGCTTCTCCGACAAGCCGGCGGCGCACCTCGCCCGCAGCCTCGCCGAGGGCTTCGCCTACCAGGGCGAGCCGTTCAAGACCCTCGACAACCACCCCCGCGGCGAGGCCTCCGGCCACCTGCCGCCGTCCGCCTTCGTCACCTTCCTGCAGAACCACGACCAGGTCGGCAACCGGGCGCTCGGCGAGCGCCTGAGCCACCTCGCCGACCCGGACAGGCTGGCGCTGGCCCGGGCCGGGCTGCTGCTGAGCCCGCAGATCCCGATGCTGTGGATGGGCGAGGAATGGTCGGCCTCGACGCCGTTCCTGTTCTTCGTCGACTTTGCCCCGGACGAGGAGCTGAACAAGGCGGTGCGCGACGGCCGCCGGCGCGAGTTCAAGAGCTTCGCCGCATTCGCCGACGAGGAGAAGGCGAAGACGATCCCCGATCCGACCGCCGAGGAGACGTTCCGCCGCTCGACCCTGGACTGGGCCGAGCGGGAGCGCTCGCCGCACCGCGAGGTCCTGGCCGACACGACTGCGCTCCTGCACCTGCGCCAGCGCGAGGTGGTGCCGCTGACGATGACCGCCTGGCAGGGCGGCACCTACGCCCTGCCGCGGCCCGACGTGATCGACGTGACCTGGTCGTTCGCCGGCGGGACGCTCCGCTTCGTCGGAGTGTTCGGGGGCGAGGCGTACACGCTGCCGCGGCCGCCCGGCCGCGTCATCTGGCGCTCGCCCGCGGTCACGGAGGGCGAGAACGGTTCCCTGGTCCTGCCCGCCTGGTCGGGCCTGTTCGTGAAAGAGGTGCGTTGAGATGGCCGTGACTGAGGATGTCGTCGCGCGGCTCGCCGATGAAGCGGGAATCGCCGCGGACTACACCGATGCCTTCGGCCAGCGCGTCGAGACCCCGCTCGCCGTGCGGCAGGGGCTCCTCGCCGCGCTCGGCCTGCCGGCCGGCACGGAGGAGGAGGCGCAGGCGAGCCTCGCCCGCATTCGGTCCCTGCGGCACGGCCTCGTGCCGCCGCTGGTGCCGATCGAGGCGCGCCGCGCCGCGCGGGTGCCGGTCCGGCTGGACCAGCGCTCCGGCACGCTGAGCTGGCGCGTCGTCGACGAGCGCGGCACCGCCCGGGGCGGGCGGGCCGTCCTCGGAAGAGACGTCGTCGTCATCGAACTGCCGCCGCTCACCCCGGGCTATCACCGCCTGACCGTGACGCTCGGCGACCAGCGGGCGGAGGCGATGGTGATCGCCGCGCCCCAGCGCTGCTGGCGGCCCCGGGCGCTCGGCGACGAGGGCGCCCGGGACTGGGGCCTCGCTGCCCAGCTCTACGGCCTACGCTCGGAGACCAATCTCGGCATCGGCACCTACGCCGATGCGGGCCGGGCCGCCGCGGATGCCGGCGCCCGGGGCGCCGCCTTCCTGGGCTTGAGCCCGGTCCACGCCCTGTTCTCGACCGACCGGCAGAAGGTCTCGCCCTACTCGCCGTCGTCGCGCCTGTTCCTCGAGACCCTCTACCTCGATTCCGCCGCCCTGCCGGGTCTTTCCGGCAGCCGGGCCGAGCGCCTGCTGAAGGAGGCCGCGCCCGAGATCGCCCGCCTGCGCGACGCCTCGCTCGTCGATCATGCCGGCGTGTGGCAGGTGCTGAGCCCGGTCCTCGAGGCGCTGTGGCAGGACTCCCCGGCCCGCGCCGGCCGGGACACCGAGTTCCTGGCCTTCCGTGCCGCCTTCGGCGAGAACCTGGAAGCCCACGCGACGTTCGAGGCCCTGGCCGAGCACTTCGCCGGGCAGGGCGCCCACTGGCTCGGCGACTGGCCGGAGGCCTACCGCCGCAACGGCACCGCGGAAGTCGCGGCCTTCGCCGCCGAGCACCAGGAGCGGGTGTCCTACCACGCCTGGCTGCAATTCCTCGCCGACCGGCAGCTCGCCCGTGCGGCCGCGCAGGGCCTCGCCTCGGGGATGCGGCTCGGGCTCTACCGCGACCTCGCGGTCGGGGCCGATCGCGGCGGCTCGGAGATCTGGTCTCATCCTGAGCGCTTCGCCGCCGGGCTGTCGATCGGCGCGCCGCCGGACATCCTGGCGCCGAACGGCCAGGATTGGGGCCTGCCGCCCTTCGACCCGCTGGAACTGGAGCGCGACGGCCTCGCGGCGTTCCGGGCCCTCGTCCAGGCCAACATGCGCCATGCCGGCGCGATCCGGATCGACCACGCCTTCCAGCTCGCCCGCCTGTTCCTGATCCCGGCGGGGCAGGGGCCTAAGGTCGGCGCCTACGTGGCGATGCCGTTCGAGGCGATGCTGGCGGTCTTGCGCCTCGAGAGCCACCGGGCGAAGTGCCTGGTGATCGCCGAGGATCTCGGCACCGCGCCGGCCGGCTTCTCCGACGCGCTGATGCAGGCCGGCATCCTGAGCTACCGCATCCTCTCGTTCGAGCGGGGCGAGGGCGGCACGTTCAAGCGCCCGGCGGAGTACCCCCGCGACGCGCTCTGCGCCATCACCACCCACGACCTGCCGACCTTCGTCGGCTGGTGGCGCGGCGTCGACACCGAGCTGCGCCAGTCGCTCGGCCTCTACGACGCCGAGCGGGCCGGGTCCGAGCGCGAGGAGCGGGTGCACGAGCGCCGGCGCCTCGCCGAGGCCCTGAACCAGGAGGGGCTGATCCCCTCGGCCGAGCCGCCGGACCAGCCGCCCTTCGAGGCCGCGGTGCGCTTCCTCGCCCGGGCGCCCTCGGTGCTGACCGCGGTGCAGTACGAGGATATCCTCGGCGAGGTGACCCAGGCCAACATGCCGGGCGTCACCGAGGGCTACCCGAACTGGCGCCGCAAGCTCGACCGCGACCTCGCGGCGATCGCCGAGCCGGGCGGGCCGCTCGCCAAGCTCGCCGCATCCCTGTCGGCGGAGGAGCGCGGGCCCCGCTCGGGCGCGGCCCGGCTGGCGTCGCCGCCGCCGCGGGCGACCTACCGGCTGCAGTTCCACAAGGATTTCACCTTCGACCACGCGGCCAGGATCGTCCCGTACCTGGCCAAGCTCGGCATCAGCCACGTCTACGCTTCGCCGATCCACAAGGCGCGGCCCGGCTCGATGCACGGCTACGACATCGTTGATCACCGGGAGATCAACCCGGAGCTGGGCGGCGAAGAGGCGTTCGCGCGCTTCAGCGACTGCCTGAAGGCGCATGGGCTGAAGTTCCTGCTCGACATCGTGCCCAACCATATGGGCGTGGGCGGAGCCGACAACCCGTGGTGGCTCTCGGTGCTCGAATGGGGGGCGCTGTCGCCGGCGGCGGACGCCTTCGACATCGACTGGGGCCGCCTCGGCGCCCGCAACAAGCTCGTCGTGCCGTTCCTCGGCGACCGCTACGGCGAGGCTTTGGAGAAGGGCGACCTGAAGCTCGCCTTCGACCCCGAGGAGGGCTCGCTCAGCGTCTGGCACTTCGAGCACCGCTTCCCGGTCAACCCGCTGAGCTACCCAATAGTCCTCGACAGGGCGCTGGCGGCGCTGCCGGTGGTCGGCGACGAGGCGTCCGCCGAGGTCCTGTCGATCTCCGAGCGCCTGCGCCGGATGGGCGATGAAACCCACACCGACCGCCTCGCCGGCTTCCCGGAGGAGGCCGAGGGTCTGAAGCGCCGCCTCGCCCACGCGGTCTCCGCCTCGCCGGAGCTGAGGGCGGCGATCGACCGCGCGGTGACCCTCGTCAACGGCTTCAAGGGCCATCCCGACAGCTTCGGGGCGCTGCACCGCATCCTCGAGGCCCAGGCCTATCGCCTCGCCCATTGGCGGGTCGCGGCGAGCGACATCAACTACCGTCGCTTCTTCGACGTGAACTCGCTCGCCGGGCTCAAGGTCGAGAACCGGCGGGTGTTCGAAGGCGCCCATGCGATGCTCTTCCGGCAGATCCGCGAAGGGCGCATCGACGGGTTGCGCATCGATCACATCGACGGCCTCGCCGACCCGGCGGGCTACGCCCGCGCCCTCCAGGCGGCCCTCGGGCCCGGCTTCTACATCGTGGTGGAGAAGATCCTGGAGCCCGGCGAGCGCCTGCGGCCCTGGCCGATCGCCGGCACCACCGGCTACGACGTGCTCAACCAGATCGACGGGCTGTTCGTCGACCAGGAGAAGCGCGCGGCGGTGGCCCGGCTCTACGCCGGGGCCACCGGCATGGACGAGCCCTACGGCTGGCTCCTGCGCAGCGTGAAGGGCGAGATCCTGGAGACCAGCTTCGCCAGCGAGCTGGAGGTGCTGACCTCGGACCTCAAGCAGGTGGCCGACGCCGACCGGCGCACCCGCGACTTCTCGGTCAATGCGCTCCGCCAAGCCCTGTCCGAGATCATCGCCCGCTTCCCGGTCTACCGCAGCTACCTTCCCCAGGAGCTCGACGAGAACGAGATCGAGGCCGAGGACCTGAAGCTCATCGGCGACACGGTGCGCAAGGCCAAGCGCCGCTCGATCCTGCCCGACCGGTCGGTGCACGACTTCGCGCAAGCCGTGCTGCTCGGGCGGATCGACACCGACGGTCCGGGCCGGCCGGACCCCGAGGTGGTGCGCCGCTTCCGCCGCCGCTTCCAGCAGCTCACCGGCCCGGTGATGGCCAAGAGCCTGGAGGACACGCTGTTCTACCGCTTCGTCGAGCTCCTCGCCCTCAACGAGGTCGGGGGCGATCCCGGCGAGTACGGGCTGTCGGCGGACCACTTCCACGCGCTCCAGGCCGCCCGCGCCCGCGACTGGCCGAACGCGATGATCACCACGGCCACCCACGACACCAAGCGCGGCGAGGATGCCCGAACCCGGCTGCTCGCGCTCTCCGAGATCCCCGAGGAGTGGGAGCAGGCCTGGGCCCTGTGGGGTCGGCTGGTGCAGCCTCACCTCTCGGAGGTGGAAGGCGAGGCGGCCCCGGACGCCAACGACCAGTGGATGTTCCTGCAGGCGATCCTCGGTGCCTGGCCGCTGGAGCTGCTGACCGAGACGCCGGACCCGAAGGACGTCGGGGAATTCCGCAAGCGGCTCGGCGCCTATGCCGAGAAGGCGATGCGCGAGGGCAAGCGGCGCTCGAGCTGGGTCAACGTCGACGAGGCCTACGAGGGCGCGGTTGCCCGGCTGTTCGACGCCCTGGTGGCGCCGGGCTCGGAGTTCCTGCGCGAGTTCCGGCCCTTCGCCGAGCGGCTGGCGCGGGTCGGCATGGTGACCGGCCTCGCCCGCTCGGCGCTGAAATGCACCCTGCCGGGCCTTCCCGACATCTACCAGGGCACCGAGTTCTGGGACTTCTCCTTCGTCGATCCCGACAACCGGCGCCCGGTCGACTACGCCGAGCGCGAGGCCGCCCTCGGGCAGGACTTGCCCTTGGGCGACCTGCTCGCGTCCTGGCCGGACGGGCGGATCAAGCAGCTCGTCCTGGCCCAGCTCCTCGCCGACCGGGCGGCCCATCCCGGCTTCTACGCCGAGGCCGACTACGCCCCGGTCGCGGCCGAGGGCGAGGCGGCGGAACGCCTCGTCGCCTTCCTGCGCCAGGACGCCACCGCCGGCTCGGAGGCCGGCGATCTCCTGGTCGCGGTGCCCCGGCACGTCGCCGGCGAGGCTGGCGACTGCACCCAGCTCGCCGCCCGCTTCGCCGGGACGGTGCTGCCGGTGCCGGAAGGCAGCGTCTGGCGCGACCTGGTGACGGGCGACGAGGTCCGCTCCGAGGGCGGGCGCCTCGCCGTCGAGCGACTCTTCGCGCGGCTGCCCCTGGCGGTTCTGCGTCAGTCCGCCAGTTGAGACCCCGGAGCGGGGAACCTGACGCTCCGGGCACCGGGTTCCTCGTGCGAGATGATCGAGAGAGAGCAGGCAGGATCGGGCCGATGAACGTACCCCGCACCAGCACCAAGCCGGCGAAGCGCACCCGCGAGGTGACGCCGCTGCCGGCGACCCTGGCGCCGCTGGCGGCCGGACCGCGCATCTACAACCTGTTCCCGCTGCTGGTGGGCCGGGTCTCGGCCTGGACCGCCGAGCTGCCCCGCATCGCGGCACTCGGCTTCGACTGGGTCTATCTCAACCCGTTCCACCAGACCGGGGGCTCGCGCTCCCTCTACGCCGTGGCCGATCCGGATCGCCTCGACGAGCGCCTGCGCGACCTCGACGGCACCCCGGACGACGAGCAGATCCGCCGCTTCTGCGCGGCGGCGGCCGAGCACGGCCTGAAGATCATGACCGACCTGGTGGTGAACCATGCCGCCAACGACGGCAGGCTGGCGCACGAGCGCCCGGACTTCTTCGTGCGCGACGCCTCCGGCGCGCCGGTGAGCCCGCACGCCGTCGACCCGGACGACCCGAGCAAGATCACGGTCTGGGGCGACCTCGCCGAGTTCGACTACGTGGCGCCGGGCTCGCGCACGGCGCTGACCGAGTTCTGGAACGGCTACGTCGAGCGGCTCCAGCGGCTCGGGGTCGCGGGCTTCCGGTGCGACGCCGCCTACAAGGTGCCGCCGGACGTCTGGCGCAGCCTGATCGGCGCCGCCAAGGACCGCGACCACGCCGCCCTCTTCGCCGCCGAGACCCTGGGCTGCACCTTCGAGGAGGCGCGGGCGACCGCCGAGGCCGGGTTCGACTACCTGTTCAACTCCTTCGCCTGGTGGGACCTGAAGGCGCCCTGGGCGCTCGAGCAGTACGAGCGCCTGCGCATCCTGGCGCCCTCGATCGCCTTCCCGGAGAATCACGACATGCCGCGCCTGGCGGCCTCCCTTCCGGGCGGGCGCGAGGCGGTGGCCCGGGAGCTCAAGGCGCGCTACGCCCTCGCGGCGTTCTTCTCCGCCGGCGTGCTGATGCCGATCGGCTACGAATGGGGCTACGCCCAGCCGCTGCACGTCGTCGAGACCACGCCGGAATCGCGGGAGAACGAGACCGGCATCGACGTGTCCGGCTACATCGCGGCGATCAACCGCCTGCGGGCCGATCTGCCTGCCGCGAACGTCGAGGGCGCGCAGTGGCGCCTCTCGGCCCCGGATGCGCCGTACGTCGCCCTGATCCGGATCGATACCGGGCATCCCGGCTCGGCCGAGAACGCGGTGATCGTGCTCTACAACCCGACCGACGCGATGGTGGCGGTCGATCCCGCGCCGCTGATCGCCGGCACGGGCGGCGAGTTCGGCCCGTTCGAGGACCTGACCCCCGAGGTGTCGCCCCTCGTCTTCCGGGCCGACAAGGCGCTCGATCTCGCGCCGCGCGCCGTCCACATCCTGGCAGCCCGCCGCATCGCGGCCGTGCGCCGGCCGCGCCGCAGCACCCCGAACGGGGAGGGGCGCGTCGTCATCGAGGCGGTGAGCCCGGAGATCGACGGCGGCCGCTCGGCGATCAAGCGCGTCGTCGGCGACCAGCTCCATGTCGAGGCCGACATCTTCACCGACGGGCACGACGTCATCAACGCCGCGGTCCTCTCGCGCCTCGCCGGGGAGACCGAGTGGCGCCGCGACCCGATGCTGTTCGTCGACAACGACCGCTGGCACGGCCATTTCCCGCTCACCCGCAACGCCCGCTACGAGTACACGGTGGAGGCGTGGCGCGACGACTTCTCGTCGTGGCTCCGCGGGCTGGAGAAGAAGCGCAACGCCGGCGTCGACGTGCGGCTCGAGACCATGGAGGGCGTGGGGCTCGTCAAGCGTGCGGCGGCTCTCGCCGAGGGCAGCGACGCCGCGGCGCTGAACGGCCTCGTCTCGGCCCTCGAGGCCGAGGAGGCCGGCTCCGCCGCCCAGCTTCGCCGCCTGCTGGAGCACACCGCCCTGATCCACCGCAACTCGGAGCGGGTTAACCTCTCGCGCTATCCGGTGGTCCTGGAGGTGGTGGCCGACCGGCTCGCCGCCCGGTTCTCGGCCTGGTACGAGATCTTTCCGCGCTCGCAATCCGGCGACCCGAACCGCCACGGCACCTTCGACGACGTGATCGCGCGGCTGCCCGAGATCCGCGAGCTCGGCTTCGACGTGCTGTACTTCACGCCGATCCACCCGATCGGCCGGACCAACCGCAAGGGCAAGAACAACTCGCTCAAGGCGCGCGAGGGCGATGTCGGCTCGGTCTACGCCGTCGGCGCGGAGGAGGGCGGCCACGAGGCGGTGCACCCTGAGCTCGGCACCCTCGACGACTTCCGCCGCCTGGTGGCGGCGAGCCACGCCCACGGCATGGAGGTCGCCCTCGACTTCGCCATCCAGTGCTCGCCGGACCATCCCTGGATCAAGCAGCACCCGGAATGGTTCGACTGGCGGCCCGACGGCACGATCAAGTTCGCCGAAAACCCGCCGAAGAAGTACGAGGACATCGTCAACGTCGACTTCTACCGCGAGGGCGCGGTACCGTCGCTGTGGGTCGAGCTGCGCGACATCATCGTCGGATGGGTCGAGCTGGGGGTGAAGATCTTCCGGGTCGACAACCCGCACACCAAGCCGATCCCGTTTTGGGAGTGGATGATCCGCGACGTCAACGATCGTTACCCGGACGTGCTCTTCCTCGCCGAGGCCTTCACCCGGCCGAAGATGATGAAGAAGCTCGCCAAGGCCGGTTTCCAGCAGAGCTACACCTACTTCACGTGGCGCAACACCAAGGCCGAGCTGACCGCCTACTCGACGGAACTCGCCGGCGAGATGGGCGAGTACTACCGCCCGAACTTCTTCGCCAACACGCCGGACATCAACCCGATCTTCCTCCAGACCAGCGGCCGGCCGGGCTTCATCATCCGCAGCACGCTCGCCGCGACGCTGTCGAGCGTCTACGGCATCTATAACGGCTTCGAGCTGTGCGACGCCGCACCGGTGCCCGGCAAGGAAGAGTACCTCGATTCCGAGAAGTACGAGCTGAAGGCCTGGGACTACTACCGGCCCGGCAACATCCGCGACCACATCATCGCACTGAACCGCATCCGGCGCGAGAACCCGGCGCTGTGGGACTTCCGCACCGTGGTCTTCACCCCGGCCTGGAACGAGCAGATCCTGGCCTACCTGCGCATGACACCGTCCGGCGACAACGCGGTGTTCTGCATGGTCAACCTCGACCCGCGCAACCGGCAGGAATGCACCTACGAGGTGCCGCTCTGGCAGCTCGGCCTGCCCGACGACGGCGCCGTCGAGGTCGAGGACCTCCTGCTGGGCTACAAGTTCGAGCTGCGTGGCAAGACCCACCGCATCGCCCTCGACCCGGCCGAGCGCTCGGTGGTGATCTGGCGTCTGCGCCGCCCCGTCCGGCTTGCGGCGCCCGGCGGCGCGTGGCAGCACGGAGGTGCCTAGCCGGGCCTTGCCGGTGCGGGCGGGTGACCGTCCGCACCGGCAGGCTTCAAGGTCCCCGAACTCTCCCCGGCGCCCCGCGTTGAGCCCAAGCACCGCGACAGCCGCAACCCGGCGCCAAGACCCGATCGAATGAGGCTTTGACGCGATGATCGATCGCAGCGATCCGCAATGGTACCGTGACGCCATCATCTACCAAGTCCACGTCAAGTCCTTCTTCGACGCGAACAATGACGGCATCGGCGACTTCGACGGCCTGACCGCGAAGCTGGACTACATCCGCGACCTCGGCGTGACGGCGATCTGGGTGATGCCGTTCTATCCCTCGCCGCTGCGGGACGACGGCTACGACATCGCGGATTATCGCGACATCAACCCGTCCTACGGCACGATGGACCAGTTCCGCACCTTCGTGCACGAGGCGCACGAGCGGGGCCTTCGGGTCATCACCGAGCTCGTCATCAACCACACCTCGGACCAGCATCCCTGGTTCCAGCGCGCCCGCAACGCCCCGAAGGACTCGGAGTGGCGCGACTTCTACGTCTGGTCGGACACCGACGAGAAGTACACCGATACGCGCATCATCTTCCTCGACACCGAGGCCTCGAACTGGACCTGGGACCCGGTCGCCAAGGCCTATTACTGGCACCGGTTCTACTCGCACCAGCCCGACCTCAACTTCGACAACCCGCAGGTTCTCGAAGCGGTGATCGAGGTGATGCGCTACTGGCTCGACATGGGCGTCGATGGCCTGCGCCTCGACGCGATCCCGTACCTGATCGAGCGCGACGGCACGAACTGCGAGAATCTCCCCGAGACCCACACGGTCATCAAGAAGATCCGCGCCGCCCTCGACGAGAGCTACCCCGACCGCATGCTGCTGGCCGAGGCCAACCAGTGGCCGGAGGAGACCGCGCAGTATTTCGGCGACGGCGACGAATGCCACATGGCGTTCCACTTCCCGCTGATGCCGCGGATGTACATGGCGATCGCACAGGAGGACCGGCACCCGATCACCGACATCATGCGGCAGACGCCGGAGATCCCGGAGGGGTGCCAGTGGGCGATCTTCTTGCGCAACCATGACGAGCTGACGCTCGAGATGGTGACCGACAAGGAGCGCGACTACCTCTGGAGCTTCTACGCCGCCGATCGGCGTGCCCGCATCAACCTCGGCATCCGCCGCCGCCTCGCGCCCCTGCTCGAGAACGACCGGCGCAAGATCGAGCTGATGAAGTTCCTGGTGCTCTCGATGCCCGGCACCCCGGTGCTGTACTACGGCGACGAGATCGGGATGGGCGACAACATCTATCTCGGCGACCGCGACGGCGTGCGCACGCCGATGCAGTGGTCGCCGGACCGCAACGGCGGCTTCTCCCGCTCCGACCCGGCCCGCCTGTTCCTGCCGACGATCCAGGACCCGATCTACGGCTTCGACGCCGTCAACGTCGAGGCCCATGCCCGGTCGCAGACCAGCTTGCTGAACTGGACCCGGCGGATGATCGCGATCCGCAACAACCACGTCTCGCTCGGGCGCGGGGCCTTGCGCTTCCTCTATCCGGACAACCGCAAGGTGCTGGCCTGGATCCGCGAGCACGACAACGAGCGCGTGCTCTGCGTCGCCAACCTGTCGCGGGCGCCGCAGGCGGTGCAGCTCGATCTGTCGGACCTGCGCACGGCGGTGCCGGTCGAGCTCACCGGCGGCACCTCGTTCCCGCCGATCGGCGACCTGCCCTACCTGCTCACCATGCCGGCCTACGGCTTCTACTGGTTCTCGCTCTCGACCGCGAATGCCGGCGCGATGGGCCCGCTGCCCGAGGCGCCGGAGCTGTTCACGCTGGTGCTGACCGGCGGCGTCGAGACCCTGATGAGGGGCCGCGAGCGCCAGGCCTTCGAGCGGACGGTGGCGCCGCGCTTCATCGGCTCCCGGCGCTGGTTCGGTGCCAAGGGCTCGCGCATCCGCGGCGTTGAGGTGGTCGACAGCGCGATCCTGCCGTCCTTGAGCGGCACTGGCGGCTTCCTCTTGCCGCGCATCGCGGTCTCGCTCGCCACCGGCGACACCCAGGACTACTTCGTGCCGCTCGCCGTCGACGAGGGCCGCGAGGACGAGTCGTTGATGGACCACGCGGTCGCCCGCGTGCGCCGCGGACCGCGGATGGGCCTCCTCTACGGCGCCGCCTCCTCGCCCGACTTCGCCCTGGCGATGGTCGACGCGATCCGCAACAACCGGGAGATCGCCTCCGAGAAGGGCAGCATCCGCTTCCGGGCGACCTCGCTGTTCGATCCCGAGCTGGAGCTCGATCCCGCCGACATCCGCCGGCTCTCGGCGGAGCAGAGCAACACCTCGATCGCCTTCGGCTCGCGGCTGATGCTGAAGCTGCTGCGCCGGCTCCAGCCCGGTGCGCACCCGGAGGTTGAGGTCGGCCGCTTCCTCACCGAGCAGGCGGGCTTCCGCAACACCCCGGCGCTTCTCGGCGTGGTCGAGCATGTCGGACCGGACGGCGTCGCCACGGCGCTCGGCCTGCTCCAGGCCTTCGTGCGCAACCAGGGCGACGCCTGGACCCTGATGCTCGAGTACCTGCGGCGCGACCTCGACACGATCGTGCTGGTGCCCGAGAGCGAGGCGCCCTCGCCCCAGGACGCCTTCGCCACTCACCTGCGCTGGGCGGGGCTGCTCGGCCAGCGCACCGCCGAGATGCACCGGGCGCTGGCCATCGAGACCGACGACGCGGCCTTCGCCGCCGAGCCGTTCACGGCCGACGACCTCGCGGTGCTCGCCGCCGACACGCGGCGCCAGGCCGAGAAGGCCCTGCGGGCCTGCGGGGCGCTGGGCTTCACCGCCCCAGAGAGCGCGCAGGAAGCCGCCGCCGCGATCCTCGCCGCCAAGGCCGAGATCGAGGGGCTGATCGAGGGCCTGAGCCGCGAGGCGCCCGCCGGCGCCCACCGCACCCGCATCCACGGCGACTACCATCTCGGCCAGGTGCTGGCCTCGCAGGACGACCTCATCATCGTCGACTTCGAGGGCGAGCCGTCGCGGCCGGTGGACGAGCGCCGCGCGAAGTCGACCCCGTTGCGCGACGTCGCCGGCATCCTGCGCTCGCTCGCCTACGGCGGCGAGACCGTGACCCGGGAGGTCGCCTCGCGCTTCGCGGAGGCAGAGGACCGGGCGACGGCCGCGGTCGCCGCTTGGCGCGAGATGGTGAGCGGCGCCTTCCTGGAGGCCTACGCCGCGACCGTGAAGGGCAGCCGCGCCGACGTCACCGACGAGGCGACGCGCGCCCGGCTGCTGCGCCTCTGCCTGCTGCAGAAGGCGCTCTACGAGATCGACTACGAGGCCAACAACCGCCCGGACTGGATCGAGATTCCGGCCCGCGGCGTGCTTGCCATCCTGGCCGACCAGAGAGGTGCGTGACCCATGGACGACGAGACCAGCGCCCGCAAGCCGGCCGCTCGCCGGCGCCAGACCGACCGCATGGCCGAGACGAGCGTGACAGAGACCGTCAGGAAGACCGGCAAGGCCGCGAAGGCGGACAAGGCGACGCTCAAGGTCAAGGCGGCCCTGGTGGCGCCGATCACGGCGGGCACGAAGGCCGCCAAGGATTCCGACAGGAAGGATCCCGACAGGAAGAAGGTGGACGCGAAGGCGAAGCCGTCCAAGAAGGCCCACCGCCAGCCCGGAAAGCCGGTCTCGCTGCGCGTCGCCGCCATGCAGGCGGCGTCCTCGCCCCGTGTCTCGGGCCCTGCGCCGGTCCGCCCGGCGCGGCCGCCGGTGCCGGGCCGGGCCTACGCGGTCCATCCCGACGCCGTCGAGGCGATCATGCGCGCCGACCACGGCGACCCCTTCGCGGTGCTCGGCCCGCACCAGGCGGCCGAGGGCCAGTGGGAGATCCGCGCCGTGCTGCCGGAGGCCCGCGCCGCCACGGTGGTGGTCGGCGACACCCGCGTGCCGATGGAGCGGCGCCACCCGGCGGGCTTCTTCGTCGGGACCTTCCCGCACGAGGGGCGACCGGATTACCGCATCGCCGTTGAGGGCTGGGACAACACCGAGCGCACCCGGCGCGACCCCTACGAATATGGCGCCACCCTGACCCAGCAGGAGATCCCGCTCCTGCGCGACGTCGGCAACGACGCCGTGCACCGGGTGCTTGGGGCGCAGGCGATCGAGATCGGCGGCGTGCCGGGCTTCCGCTTCGCGGTCTGGGCCCCCAACGCCCGCCGGGTCTCCGTGGTCGGCGACTTCAACGACTGGGATGGCCGGCGCCACCCGATGCGGCTGTGGCAGGATGGCGGCGTCTGGGAGCTGTTCATCCCCGAGCTGAGGAAGGGCGGGCACTACAAGTTCGAGATCCGCGGGCCCGACGGCACGCTCCTGCCGCTCAAGGCCGACCCGGTCGCCTTCGCGGCCCAGCAGCCGCCGGAGACCGCCTCGCGACTCGAGGGCCTGCCCTCGCTGGAATGGCGCGACGGCGCCTGGATGACGAGCCGCAACGCCCTCGACCATCGGCACGGCCCGATCTCGATCTACGAGGTCCATCTCGGCTCGTGGGCGCGGGTGCCGGAGGAGGGGAACCGCTACCTCACCTATCGCGAGCTCGCCGCGCGCCTGATCCCCTACGCCAAGGAGATGGGCTTCACCCACATCGAACTCCTGCCGATCACCGAGCACCCGTTCGACGGCTCCTGGGGCTACCAGCCAGTCTCGCTCTACGCGCCGACCAGCCGCTTCGGCTCGCCGGACGACTTCGCGGAGTTCGTGAACGCCGCCCACGAGGCCGGCATCGGCATCCTGCTCGACTGGGTGCCGGGCCACTTCCCCCTCGACGCCCACGGGCTCGGCCAGTTCGACGGCACCCACCTCTACGAGCACGCCGACCCGCGCCAGGGCTTCCACCAGGACTGGGGCACCTACATCTACAATTTCGGGCGCACCGAGGTCTCGGCGTTCCTCGCCTCGAACGCCCGGTTCTGGCTCGAGCACTACCACCTCGACGGCCTGCGGGTCGATGCGGTGGCGTCGATGCTCTACCTCGACTACTCGCGCCGGGCCGGCGAGTGGATCCCGAACCAGTACGGCGGCAACGAGAACCTCGACGCGATCAACTTCCTGCGCAAGACCAACGAGGCGACCTACAGCCACGCCCCCGGCACGATGACGGTGGCGGAGGAATCGACCTCGTGGCCCGGCGTTTCGCATCCGACCTATACCGGCGGGCTCGGCTTCGGCTTCAAGTGGAACATGGGGTGGATGCACGACACCCTGCGCTTCATCTCAAAGGAGCCGGTGCACCGGCGCTACCACCACCACGACCTGACCTTCGGGCTGCTCTACGCCTTCTCCGAGAACTTCATCCTGCCGCTGTCCCACGACGAGGTGGTGCACGGGAAGGGCTCGCTGCTAGGCAAGATGCCGGGTGACCGCTGGCAGAAATTCGCCAACCTGCGCGCCTATTTCGGCTTCATGTGGGGACATCCGGGCAAGAAGCTGCTGTTCATGGGCGGCGAGTTCGGCCAGGAGCGGGAGTGGAACCACAACCAGAGCCTCGACTGGCACCTCCTGGACGATCCGCTCCACGCCGGACTGAAGGCTCTGGTGCGCGACCTCAACCACCTCTACGTCGCGACCCCGGCCCTGCATGCCCGCGACACGGAAGCCGGCGGCTTCCAGTGGCTGGTGTCGGACGATGCCGAGAACAACGTCATCGCCTGGGCCCGCAAGGGCCGGAACGAGGGCGAGATCGCCATCGTGGTCTCGAACTTCACGCCGGTGCCGCGCCACGGCTACCGCATCGGCGTGCCGATGCCCGGCCACTACCGCGAGGCGTTCAACTCGGACGCCGAGGGTTACGGCGGCAGCAACGTCGGCAATTACGGCGGTGTCGATGCGCAGCCGGAAGCCTCGCACGGGCAATCCTGCTCGCTGACCCTGTCGCTGCCCCCGCTCGCCACCCTGATCCTGGTGCGGCAGGGCTGATCACCGCTCGACCGGCGCGGCTCTTCGGGACCCGCGCCGGTCCGGTGCCGCTTGTCATCGCTCCGGCTTGCGCCGGAGCGCCCGGCTTGCCATCCCTGGGACCCCGTCCCGTCCGGTGAGTCGCCCGCATGACCGTCACGCCCCTGCCCGACACGATGCCGCCGGTGAGCCGCGAGGCGGCCGGGGTGCTGCCGAGCGGCATCGGCGAGCTCGTGGCCTACGGCTTCGATCGGCGCGGCCTGATCCCGCTCTGGGTCGGGGAGGGCGACCGGCCGACTCCGGCCTTCATCGCCGAGGCGGCGCAGCGGGCCCTGCGCGACGGCGCCACCTTCTACACGCGCATGCTCGGCATCCCGGAGTTGCGCGAGGCCCTGGCGGAGTACGTCTCGCGGCTCTACGGCGACCCGGTCGGGCCCGAGCGGTTCTTCGTGACGGTCGGCGGCATGCACGCCTTCCACACCGCGATCCGGATCGCGGCCGAGCCCGGCGACGAGGTGGTCCTGCCGACGCCGACCTGGTCGAACTTCTTCGGCGCGATCGCGATGCAGGGGGCTCGTCCGGTCCCGGTGCCGATGCAGTTCGACGCCGTGAACGGCTGGAGCCTCGACATCGCGCGGATCGCAGCGGCGATCACTCCCCGCACCCGCGCCCTCGTTCTCAACACCCCGGCAAATCCGACCGGCTGGGTCGCGACGCGTGCCGACCTCGCGGCCGTGCTCGAGATCGCCCGCCGCCACGACCTCTGGATCGTCGCCGACGAGATCTACGGTCGGTTCTGCTTCGATCCCGCCCACGAGGGCTTGAGCCGCGCGCCCTCGATCCGCGACGTCTGGCAGCCGGAGGACCGCGACCGGGTGCTGTTCGTCCAGACCTTCTCCAAGAACTGGGCGATGACCGGATGGCGGGTCGGCTGGCTCGAAGGACCTGCGGCGATCGGCCGGATCGTCGACGGTCTGGTGCTCTACGGGACGTCGGGCGTCGCGACCTTCCTGCAGCACGCCGCCGTCACGGCGATCCGGGACGGCGAGGCTCTGGTGGCCGAGCAGGTCGCGCAGGCCCGCGCCGGTCGCGCCATCGTCTGCGACGCCCTGCGCGCCGTGCCGGGCGTCGAGCTGCCGGCACCGCCCGGCGCCTTCTACGCCTTCCCGCGCGTGCCGGCCGAGCCGGACGACCGCCGCCTCGCCAAGCGCCTCGTCGACGAGGCGAATGTCGGGCTCGCCCCCGGCATGGCCTTCGGCCCCGGCGGCGAGGGGTTCCTGCGGCTGTGCTTCGCCCGCTCAGCCGCCGACCTCACCGAGGCGATGCGTCGGATGGTGCCGGTGCTGATGCCGCGGTGACCGTGCGGTGCTGGAGTGTTTTCTCGACGACGTGGATGCCGGTTCGCCGGAGAAAATGTGGCAAAATCAAAAACCTAAAATCAAAAACCTAGCGCTCTGCCCGATTGCAGCGCCGTGGTACACGACACTGGCATAAAGCCAGGCTTCCATACGGCTGAGGTTCGTCGGCGAGACAACCTGTTGTCCACTTCTTCCCCCTTCCCGGTCAACTGCAGCGTCAGCGGAAGGAGATCCGGGATCCAGCACGAAAAGTCGCGAAGCGGCTCTGTCTGCAACTGTGCAGCAGACAGAGCCGCTTCGCGGCACGTCTCCCCTGGATCCCGGATCTCCTTCCACTTCGTTTCAGTCGTCCGGGAAAGGGGGAAGTGGCTTAAGAAAACTCCACAGCCCATGCGGCACGCCTGAGCCACCGTGTCGTGTACCGGTGTCGCAACGCGATCGGGCAGTGCCCTAGCGTTTGCGAACAAATTCGGTGCGCAGCACCAGGCCCTTGATGGTGTCGTGACGGCAGTCGATCTCGTCGTCCCGGTCGGTGAGCCGGATCGAGCGGATCACGGTGCCCTGCTTGAGGGTCTGGTTGGCGCCTTTGACCTTCAGGTCCTTGATCAGGGTGACGGCATCGCCGTCGCTCAGCAGGTTGCCGGCCGCATCGCGCACCGCGCGGGTCGCCACGGCGGCCATCTCGCCGGCGGGGCGCCACTCGCCGGTTGCCTCGTCGTAGACGTAATCGTCGGTCCCACTCGTCACGCTTCGGTCTCCATCTGGTTTTCCATCACGGCAGCCTTGTCGCGAACGACCGGAGGTCGGACAAGGCAATGAGGTTCAGATCACCGGCACGCCGCGCTGCTTGGCCTCCTCGGCGGGCTCGACGTGGATCGTCACCACGGCACCCGCCACTGCCCCCTCGATCGCGGATTCGAGCCGATCGCAGATGGCGTGGGATTCCGCGACGGTCATCTCGCCCGGCACGACGAGGTGGAAGTCGATGAAGGTGGCCTGCCCGGCGTGGCGGGTGCGCACGTCGTGGGCCTCGAGGGCGCCCTCGCCGTGCTCGGAGATCAGCCGGCGGATCTGCGTCACCATCTCGGCCGGGGCGGCCTGATCCATCAGGCCATTGACCGAGTCCCGCACCATGGCGCCCCCCGACCACAGGATGTTGAGGGCCACCACCACAGCGATCACCGGATCGAGGATCGCCCAGCCGGTTGCCGTGACGAGGCCGAGGCCGGCCAGCACCCCGGCCGAGGTGACGACGTCGGCGAGCACGTGCTTGCCGTCCGCCACCAGGGCCGGCGAGCGCAACTCCCGGCCGCGCCGCATCAGCATCACGCCCCAGACCAGGTTGATCACCGTGGCGACGCCGTTCACCGCCACGCCGATGAGGGGGGCGTCGAGGGCCTTCGGCGCCTGCAGGGCGTCGTAGGCCTCGCGCAGGATCATCACCGCGGCCACGATGATCAGCGCGCCCTCGATCACCGCCGAGAAGTACTCGGCCTTGTGGTGGCCATAGGGGTGGTCCTGGTCGGCGGGCTGGGCAGCGACCCGCAGGGCCACGAAGGCGGTCATCGCCGCCACCACGTTGATGATGCTCTCGAGTGCGTCCGAGTAGAGCGCCAGGCTGCCGGTGATCCACCAGGCCCCGAACTTGAGGGCGAGCACCAGGAGCCCGAGCCCGGCGCTGGCGAGGGCGGCGGCTTGCGCACGTTCCATGACGACGATCCGAGAGGCGATTGCCGGTGGCGCGGGGCCGGGCGCCGCTCCCATAAGGCGGCCCGCACCGGAAGGCCACGGCACAGGTCATAGCCGGGGCTAAGAGCCCGGCCCGGACCCCGTCACACCGCGGCGGGTCGGCCCGCCGCCTCGCGGGCCTGCTCGCGCAGGCGGCTCACCTGGGCCCGCGCCCGGGCGGCGGCGGCCTTGCGGGCGTAGTGCCGGCGCATGAAGCCGAAGCGGGCGGAGGCCGCGAGGCTCTCAAGCCGCCCGGCCTCGCATTCCCACCAGACGACGAGCTCGGCATCGAGGGTCGAATGGGTGGCCATGACGGGGAACTCCGCGACGAGCTGAACACGATGCGATGCAGATGGGGCGCCGGCGGCCGGCGCGCCACGGCCTTCTTCGTCAGGCCTCGAGGCATCGACGGATCGATGCCACGGGATCGGCGCCCTTCAGGGTCTTCCCCTCCATCGTCAGGCGTCCGCTCGAAGACGCGTCAGGTGCGGATGACCTTGTAGAGACCCGGGTGATGCGGGAAGCGGCCCATCTCCGGCCCGACCAGGGCCCGGAAAGCCGAATCGCCCGTCGCTGCCAGAAAATCCTCGGCAGAGCGCCAGGTGGCGACGTTGACGAGCGGGAAGCGGGGCCCGGGCGCGACGGCCTGGTGCAGGGTGGTGGCAACGAACCCGGGCTGACGGCGCAGGTGGTCGGCGGCCCGCTCCCAGTAGGCGACGGCCGCCGCCTCGTCGCCGGGCGCGACCTCGAACGGGTTGATCAGTACCACGTCGCTCATGAGCCCATCTCCGGCGCGCCGCTCTCCTGGTCCGCTCCAGCGCGGCGCGCAGGCGCCGGAGCAGGGTCGTCGGTTCCCGGAGGGAAGCGGGCTCGCCCCGGTGGGCGATCCGCTTCGACAAGGCGGGACGGCGTTCGCGGGGTGGCCGCATCGGCTCGCCGGCGAGCCGGATCGTGCGGGCGGGTGACCCGTCTGCCGTCAGGGGAGAGCCGGCGAGCGCCGCCGCGCCGAAGATCTACCTGCGGGTCGCAGGCGAGTTCGTCGGCGGCGAGCAGGGCGTCCCCGACACTCGCGTTGGCTCTCCTCGAATTCGACAACACTATCTCATATTGACAGCTTATTGTCAAAATCTCGGTCGCCGTGCCCCATTGATCCGGCGGCGGAATCCTGGCTGAAGGGCCGCATGCGCGTGGACCTGTTCGATTTCGACCTGCCGGAGGACCGCATCGCGCTCCGGCCCGCGGTGCCGCGGGATGCGGGCCGCCTGATGCTGCTG
The DNA here is from genome assembly GCF_001043975.1 of Methylobacterium variabile. Taxonomy (GTDB): domain Bacteria; phylum Pseudomonadota; class Alphaproteobacteria; order Rhizobiales; family Beijerinckiaceae; genus Methylobacterium; species Methylobacterium variabile. Next base: position 24,475 of record NZ_LABY01000069.1, on the reverse strand, counting down.
CGCCCGGGCGAGCCTCCGGAGGACCGCGTGGTACGCGACCTGCCGGGCCTCCTGCTTCCGGGCGACGTGCTGGTCTTCAACGACACGCGGGTGATCCCGGCCCGGCTGCACGGCCTGCGCCACAGGCCCGAGGGTGGAGCGGTCCGGATCGAGGCGATGCTGCACCTGCGGGAAAGCGCGGACCGCTGGCGCGCCTTCGCGCGCCCGGCCAAGCGCCTGCGGGTCGGCGACCGGGTCAGCTTCGGGCAGGCCGGCGAGGGCGGGACGTGCGCGCTCACCCGCCTCGACGCCACCGTCGCCGAGCGCGGGGAGGGGGGCGAGACCACCTTCGCCTTCGACCTCTCGGGGCCGGCCCTCGACGAGGCGGTGGCGGCCTTGGGCGAGCTGCCGCTGCCCCCCTACATCGCCGCCAAGCGTCCGACCGACGCGCAGGACGCCGCCGACTACCAGACGGTCTTCGCCCGCGAGCCCGGTGCGGTGGCGGCGCCCACGGCCGGCCTGCACTTCACGCCCGACCTGCTGGCGGCGTGCGCGGCGGCGGGCCTGTCCGAGGTCAGGGTCACGCTCCACGTCGGCGCCGGCACCTTCCTGCCGGTGAAGGCCGACGACACCGACGAGCACCGCATGCATGCGGAGGTCGGGGAGATCACCCGGGCGGCGGCCGACGCCCTGAACCGGGCCCGCGCGGCCGGCGGGCGCATCGTCGCGGTCGGCACCACGGCCCTGCGGCTCCTCGAGAGCGCAGCGGCGCCCGACGGCACGATCCAACCGTGGACCGGCGCCACCGACATCTTCATCACCCCGGGCTATCGCTTTCGCGCCGTCGACGCGCTGATGACCAACTTCCACCTGCCGCGCTCGACCCTGTTCATGCTGGTCTCGGCCTTCGCGGGCCTCGAGCCGATGCGCGCGGCCTACGCCGCAGCCATCGAACGCGGCTACCGGTTCTACTCCTACGGCGATGCCAGCCTGCTCTTCCGGGCGGAGACGCGATGACCGACCAGTTCAGCTTCACGGTGGCGGCGACCGACGGAGCCGCCCGCACCGGCGAGATCCGCATGCCGCGCGGCGTCATCCGCACCCCGGCCTTCATGCCGGTGGGCACCGCCGGCACCGTCAAGGCGATGTATCCCGAGCAGGTGAAGGCCCTCGGCGCCGACGTGGTGCTGGGCAACACCTATCACCTGATGCTACGCCCCGGCGCCGAGCGGGTGGCGCGCCTGGGCGGCCTGCACGCCATGATGCAGTGGCCCTACCCGATCCTGACCGATTCCGGCGGCTTCCAGGTCATGTCGCTCGCGGGCCTGCGCAAGCTCGATGAGACCGGGGTGCGGTTCCAGTCGCACATCGACGGCACGGCGCATCTCCTGAGCCCCGAGCGCTCGATCGAGATCCAGGGCCTGCTCGGCTCAGACATCCAGATGCAGCTCGACGAGTGCGTACGCCTGCCCGCGCCGGAAGCGGCGATCGAGAGCGCGATGCGCCTGTCCCTGCGCTGGGCCGAGCGCTGCCGCATCGCCTTCGGCGACCAGCCCGGGCGAGCGATGTTCGGCATCGTGCAGGGCGGCGACATTCCGGCCCTGCGGGTCGAGAGCGCCCGGGCGCTCGTCGGCCTCGACCTCAAGGGCTACGCCATCGGCGGCCTGGCGGTCGGCGAGCCGCAGGCGACCATGCTGGCGATGATCGAGACGGTGGAACCGCACCTGCCGACCACGAAGCCGCGCTACCTGATGGGCGTCGGCACGCCGGACGACATCGTGCAGGCGGTGAGCCGCGGCATCGACATGTTCGACTGCGTGATGCCGACCCGGGCCGGCCGGCACGGCATGGTCTACACCCGCCATGGCCGCCTCAACCTGCGCAACGCCCGTTTCGCCGAGGACAACGCGCCCCTCGATCCGGAATCGACCTGCCCGGCGGCCAACCAGTACAGCAAGGCCTACCTGCACCACCTCGTCCGGGCCGGCGAGATCCTCGGCATGATGCTGCTGACCTGGAACAACCTGTCCTACTACCAGGACCTGATGGCGGGCCTGCGCCGCGCCATCGCGGCCGGGCGGCTCCAGGACTTCATCGGCGAGACCCGCGAGGGCTGGGAGAAGGCCGAGCGCGACCGGGCCGCCTGACGCGTCAGCGCTCCGCTGCCGGCTTCGCCGCGAGGACGCGGTAGAACCCGTCCGGATCGTCGCGCCCCTCGTCCGCGGCCCGGCGCAGGCCGGCGACGACGCGGGCGGCGATCGGCAGGCGGTAGTGCAGGGCGTCCCAGTAGTTGGTGTCGTCCCGCGTCACCGGCGACGGGATGCGGAAATCGACCAGTGTGGCGCCGTGCCGGCGGGCGATCTCCGCCACTTGCGCCTTGCAGGCCGCCTCCCGGACGGCGCCGGCGCTGCCCGGCCGCGGCTGTGCCTCCACGTTCACCGGCATGAAGGCGACGAGCTTGAGCCCGTCCGCCGGCACGAGGCCGAGGAGCTCGTCGAGCCAGGGAAGGGCCGGCGTGGCGGGATCCGCCTCGGGCGCGGGTTCGGCGGCCAGCCCGTCGCCGTGGATGTGCGCCGCCGCCCGGGCGGCGTCGTAGTGCGATTCCGGCGGGGTGAAGACCTCGTAGCCGTCGCCGCGGATGCGTGCCGGCATTCGCCCGAGACGGTGCAGCAGCACCCGGCCCGCGACCTGGACGCTCTGGAGGTTCCACTGATGGAACAGGGCGGCGAGGCCCGGCCGCTCGCCGTAGAGCCAGGGCGGGAAGGCCCGGAAGGTCAGGCGCTTCACGTCGGCATCCGCCTCGCACCACGGCGCGTCGAGTCCGAACACCACCGCTCTCGCCGGTGCCCGGGTCAGGAACAGCCGGGCGAGCTGGGCCTGCTCCCAGGGCGTCGCCGCGTTCATGGCGAGGTTGGCGAAGCGGCCGCCGAAGGCCCGGTCGAGGGCCTGAGGATCGAGGAGGCGGGCGGTCGAGGTGCCGAACACGGCGGAATCGTAGGCACCGCCGCGCACCACCTGCGGGTACATGAAGCGCTGGTTGAGATCCATGATCGGTCCGGGCGCCCGCCCCGGCGCGGCGCGCAGGCCGTAGGGGTCCAGGAGGGCCACGAAGGCGAGCACCGTCAGCCCCATGAGGCAGGCCGCCCCGACGAGAAGGCCGGCGAAGCGCCACCAGGCGGCCGGCATCGCCGGGGCATATCCGGCGGGTGTTGCGGGATCGAGGACCATCGGGATGCGGCGGTTGTGGGCGGCCCTGGTCTCCCGGTTGACCGGGCCGCGTCAACCCCCTATGTCCGCGTCTGCTCCGAACAGGACCTGGGCCGGCCCGCCAGCGCCGCGCCGTCATCCCCGGGAGCGGGCGCGTAGCTCAGCTGGTAGAGCAACGGACTTTTAATCTGTAGGTCCTGGGTTCGAGTCCCAGCGCGCTCACCACTTTATTCAATTCTGGCAGGATTTAGCCCGTCGGGCGACTGCGGCTGTCATGCCGCTGTGTCCAAAATCGTCCGACCTGTGTCCAAATCCCCCTCTCTTGACTCTGCTCCGATCGCGTCTTGCCGCGCGCCCTGCCTTGCACGAAGACATGGCGGTGGATGATGAAAGATTTCGCGCCCGCTTCGCTCGATCCGGTGCTCCGGTCCGGTACCATCCGCCGGTACTCGCCCGGGACGGGCATGGGCGCCGGCCTCCGACTGCGCGCGCATGCCTGCAGGTCTTCTTCCGCTGAGCGCCTTCGTTGACGATGCACGCCGCCTATGCAAGGAGCCCGTGCCCAGGATGTCTGGAGGGGCAATGTCGGGGAATGATGCGCTCATGAAAGCCTTGGCTGATGTGAGCGAACGGCGGGCGGCGCTTGAGGTCGAGTACGAGCGCATCGGGGCAGAGCTGGCCAAGCTGCGGCTCGCCGAGAACGCCCTCCGGGCGATCATCGAGGATACGCCGATCGAGGAGCTCGGCCTGTCGCTGCCGTCCGCCGGTTCGGCATCGGGCGCGGAACGGGGCGAGGCCCGTGCGAGCGGGCGTCGCGGCCCGAGGGGGCCGCGGGCGAACTCGACCAAGGGCCGCCTTAAGGCGCTGATCGACGGCGCCGGGCCGCAGGGCCTGTCACAGCCGCAGATCCTGCGGGCCCTGCCCGACGCGGCACCAGCTACCATCAACGCCTATCTCAGCGCCATGGTGACGGCCGGCGAGGCGCTGCAGGTCGGCAACTTCTACACCAAGACCCGGACGCGGGACGACGAGGCCGAACGGCCGGAGTCGGAGGACGAGGATTCCCTCGTCGACGACGAGGCGGACGACGAGGCCGATGATACGACGGGCGGGGACGGCCCGTCCCGGACCACCTGACGGACGACCCGATCCCAAGGCCGCCGGACGCGCCCGCGCGCCGGCCCGATGGTTCAAAGCGCGCGCATCCGCGCCACACCCCGGCGGTTTCTCGGCGCGTCGCGCCCGGGCGCGTCGGGTTACCGGCTCGGGATGGTGGCGGACCGGTCCCGGCCGGCCTAGGTGATCCGCCATCCCGTTAGCCCAAGGCTAGCCTCACGACGCCCGGGACCGGATGACGCCCATCATCGCGATCGCCAACCTCTCGAAGACCTACGCCTCCGGCCACGCCGCGCTCAAGCGCGTCGACCTCAGCGTCCGCCAGGGCGAGATCTTCGCCCTGCTCGGGCCGAACGGCGCCGGCAAGACGACGCTCATCAGCATCATCTGCGGCATCGTCACGCCGAGCACCGGGACGGTCACGGTCGGCGGCCACGACATCCTGGCCGCACCCCGCGCCGCCCGGAGCCTGATCGGCCTGGTGCCGCAGGAACTCACCGCCGACGCCTTCGAGACCGTGTGGGCGACGGTGAGCTTCAGCCGCGGCCTGTTCGGGCTCAAGCCCAACCCGGCCCATATCGAGCAGGTGCTGCGCGACCTCTCGCTCTGGGAGAAGCGCGATGCCAAGATCATGACCCTGTCGGGGGGCATGAAGCGGCGGGTGCTGATCGCCAAGGCGCTGGCGCACGAGCCGCGCATCCTCTTCCTCGACGAGCCCACCGCCGGCGTCGACGTCGCCCTGCGCCAGGACATGTGGCGCCTCGTGCGCCGCCTTCGCGAGCAGGGCGTCACGGTGATCCTGACCACCCACTACATCGAGGAGGCCGAGGAGATGGCCGACCGGGTGGGGGTGATCGCCAAGGGCGAGATCGTGCTGGTCGAGGAGAAGGCGGAGCTGATGCGCAAGCTCGGCCGCAAGGAGCTGACGCTCCATCTCCACGATCCCCTGCCGGCCCTGCCGCCGGCCCTCGCCGGCCATCCGCTTGCCCTGTCGGAGGACGGCACGGCGCTGACCTACACCTACGACACCAAGGCGGAGCGCACCGGCATCACCGCGCTCCTCACCGACCTCGCCGCCGCCGGCATCCGCTTCCGCGACCTCCAGACCCGGCAGAGCTCGCTCGAGGACATCTTCGTCGACCTCGTGAGGGACCGCGCATGAACTGGCCCGCCATCCGCGCCATCTACGGCTTCGAGATGCACCGCGCCTTCCGCACGCTCCTGCAGAGCATCGTCGCGCCGGTGATCTCGACCTCGCTCTACTTCGTGGTCTTCGGCGCCGCGATCGGCGGGCGGATCACCTCGGTCGACGGCGTTCCCTACGGCGCCTTCATCGTGCCGGGGCTGATCATGCTGACGCTGCTCACCCAGAGCATCGCCAACGCGTCGTTCGGCATCTACTTCCCGCGCTTCTCCGGCACGATCTACGAGATCCTGTCGGCGCCGATCGGGGCGGTGGAGATCGTCGCCGGCTATGTCGGGGCGGCGGCCACCAAGTCGATCATGCTCGGGCTGATCATCCTGGCGACCTCGGCGCTGTTCGTGCCCCTGCGCATCGAGCACCCCTTCGTCATGGTGCTGTTCCTGGTGCTCACCGCCGTGACCTTCAGCCTGTTCGGCTTCGTGATCGGCCTGTGGGCGGACGGGTTCGAGAAGCTGCAGCTCGTGCCGCTCCTCATCGTCACGCCGCTGACCTTCTTAGGCGGCAGCTTCTACTCCATCGACATGCTGCCGCCGCTGTGGCGGACGGTGAGCCTCGTCAACCCGGTGGTCTACCTCATCAGCGGCTTCCGCTGGAGCTTCTACGGCCACTCGGACGTCAATCCGGCGGTGAGCCTCGGCATGGCGCTGGTGTTCCTCGTCGCCTGCCTGGCGGCGGTCGCCTGGATCTTCCGGACGGGGTACCGGCTCAAGAGCTAACAAAAATCTTAACAAAGGAGCGTCGCCGGAGCCGGAATGGCCCGGCTCTTGCGGCGTCGGCGGGCCAACACGGAGCCCGCCGTCCCGCCATGACTCGCACGCTCGCCCCGTCCGCCGCCCTCTCGGCCCTCGTTCTCGCCGCCGCGCCGGCCCATGCCGACTCCGTCCTGCGCATCGGCATGACCGCCGCCGACGTGCCGACCACCACCGGCATGCCGAACAACGGCTTCGAGGGGATGCGCTTCCTCGGCTATCCGGTCTTCGAGGGCCTGGTGCTGTGGGACCTCTCCCGCACCGACCGGCTGGCGGGCCTGCGTCCGGGCCTCGCCGAGCGCTGGGAGCAGGCGCCCGACGACAAGGCGACCTGGATCTTCCACCTGCGCCCGGGCGTGCGCTTTCACGACGGCACCGCCTTCGACGCCGACGCCGTGGTGTGGAACCTCGACCGCTACTTCAAGCCGGACAGCCCGCACTACGAGCCGCCGGCCGCCGGCATCAGCCGGGCGCGGGCCCCGCTGCTGGCGGGCTACCGCAAGATCGACGAGCGCACGGTCGCCATCACCAGCGCGGCGCCGGCGTCGTACTTCCCCTACATGGTGGTCTACCTGCTGTTCACCTCGCCGGCCTCGTTCGAGAAGGTCGGGCGGGACTGGGCCAAGGTCGCGGCCCTGCCGGCGGCGGGGACCGGGCCGTTCCGCATCACCCAGGTCCGGCCGCGGGAGGTAGTCGAGCTCGCCCGCAACGACGCCTACTGGGACCGGGAGAGCCTCCCGAAGGTCGACCGGGTGCGCCTGATGCCGATCCCGGAGGCCAATGCCCGCATCGCCGCGTTGCGGGCCGGGCAGGTCGACTGGATCGAGGCGCCGGCGCCGGACGGCATCCCGTCCCTGCGCCAGGCGGGCTTCGTCATCACCACCGGCTCCTACCCGCATGTCTGGCCGTGGTTCTACAACATCGGCGCGGAGAAGAGCCCGCTCAAGGACGTCCGGGTGCGCCAGGCCCTGAACTACTGCATCGACCGGGACGGGCTGGTGACCTTCCTGAACGGCACCGCCGAGCCGGCGGTCGGCTGGCTCAAGGCGGGCGACCCGGATTTCGGCGCGCCGCAGAACCGCTATGGACTCGATCCGAAGAAGGGCCGGGCGCTCCTCGCCGAGGCCGGCTACACCGAGAAGAACCCGCTCGCCCTCAAGGTGATGATCTCGACCTCGGGCTCGGGCCAGATGCAGCCGCTGCCGATGAACGAGTTCCTGCAGGAGAACCTGAAGCAGACCTGCAACGTCGATGTCAGCTTCAACGTGGTCGAGTGGCAGGTGCTGCTCAACGCCGGGCGGTCGGCGCCGGACTCGCCGGCGCTCCAGGGCGCGCACGCGCTCAACGTCTCGTCGCCCTCCTCGGACGTCGCCGTGATGGCGCGCTACTTCTCCTCCGCCAACGTCTCGCCGAAGGGCTTCAACTTCCCGCAATGGACGGATGCCCGCTTCGACGCGGCGCTCAAGGAACTCGCCGGGGCGACCGACCCCGCGACCATCGCCACGGCCACGCGGGCGGCGCATGAGCGACTGGTCGATGATCCGCCCTGGCTGTACATCGTCCATGACCTCAACCCCAGGGCGATGTCGCCGCGGGTGAAGGGCCTCGTCTCGCCCCAGTCGTGGTTCGTCGACATGACCCGGATCAGCGTGCAGTGAGGAGAGTTACCGTGACCGATCCCGCCGAGCTTCCGGCCCATGCCCTCGCCCGCGCCATCGCGGCCCGGGAGGTCTCGCCGGTCGATGCCGTCGAGGCGCACCTCGCCCGCGTCAAGCGCCTGGAGCCGAAGCTCAAGGCCTTTGTCGAGGTCTACGCCGACGACGCGCGGCTCGCCGCCGAGGGCGCCGACCGGATGATCCGCGCCGGCCACGCCGTCGGCCCGCTGCACGGCGTGCCGGTGGCGCTCAAGGATCTGATCGATCTCGAGGGCCGGATCACCACCGGCGGCTCGGCCCATTTCCGCGAGCGCCGCGCCACGCAGACCGCCACGATCGCGCGGCGGATGCTGGCGCAGGGCATGATCGTGCTGGGGAAGACCCACACGGTCGAGTTCGCCTACGGTGGCTGGGGCACCAACCAGCACATGGGCACGCCCTGGAACCCGTGGGACCTCGCGACGCCGCGGACGCCCGGCGGCTCCAGCAGCGGCTCGGGCGTCGCGGTGGCGGCGCGCCTGGCGCCCTGGGCGATCGGCACCGATACCGGCGGCTCGGTGCGGCTGCCGGCCTCGTTCTGCGGGCTGACCGGCCTGAAGGTCACGATCGGCCGCGTCAGCACCGCCGGCATCGTGCCCCTGAGCACCACCCTCGACACGCCGGGCCCGATGGCGCGCTCCGTCGAGGACGTGGCGCTGCTCTACACCGTGCTGTCGGGCCCCGATCCCCGCGACCCGAACACCCGGGGCATCGTGCCGGAGGATCCGATGCCGGTGCTGCACCGCGGCGTGCGCGGCCTGCGCCTCGCCCGGATGCCGGCGGCGGAGCGCGACGGCGTCTCGTCCGAGATGCTGGCGGCCTACGACGCCTCCCTCGAGGCGCTGGCGAGGCTCGGCGCCGAGATCGTCGACGTCGACCTGCCGTTCCGCTTCGTCGACCTCGTGACGACCTCGGCGATCGTGCAGGCGGAGTGCTACTTCTTCAACGGCACGCTGTCGGAGGACGCGGCGGCGCGCCTCGACGAGGATGTCCGTCTGCGCACTCTGGCGGGCTCCGGGGTGACGGCGCAGGACTACCTGCGCACCCGGCGGATGCAGCAGGAGATGAAGGCGGCCTTCGCCCGGGCGATGGACGGCATCGACGCCCTGCTGACGCCGACCACCGAGTCCGCGGCGATTCCGCTCGACACCGTCGATCAGGCGGTGATGCCGTCGCGGTTCACCCGCTTCGGCAACCTGCTCGAGCTCTGCGCCCTGGCGCTGCCGAACGGCTTCACGCCCGAGGGCCTGCCGCTCTCGCTCCAGATCGTGTGCCGCGGCTACGACGAGGCGACGGCGCTCCGCATCGGCCAGGCCTACCAGGTCGCGACCGAGTGGCACCTGCGGGCCCCGGCCCTGTAGAAACGGCAGCGCCCTCGAACTTGCTCGTTCGAGGACGCGGCAACGTGAGAGATATCGTTAAGAGGCCGGATCAGCCCCGCCGCAGCCGCAGTGCGTCCGGCAGCGGCTGGCGCTTGGCGCGGGCGACCGCCTGGAGCGGATCGGGCCGCGGGGTCACGGCGTCGAGGATCTCGCGGCCCAGCGCCTGGGCCAGGCAGGCGTAGCCCTGGTCGCCCATATGGAACTGGTCGGACGACAGCATCCCGGCCAGCAGGTTCGGATCCTGCCGGTTCCAGTCCTTCATCAGGGCGTAGCGCGAGAAGACCGGCACCTCGGCGCCGTCCGCCACCGCCGCGACGAGGCCGACGAAGCGCTCGTAGCGGGCGTGATCGGGAATCGCGGGGTAATATTGCTGGTCGAGGATGATGAGGTCGCTGCCAGCGGCCCGGACGAGGGCGACGCCCTGCTCCAGCCGGCGCCGGAACGCCGCCTCGTCGCCCCCGGTGATGGCGTCGTTGGTGCCGACCTGCCAGATCACGAGGTCGGGCTTGACCGGCTGCTTCAGGGCCTCGGCGAGGCGCGCCAGGGTCTGGTCGGCGGTCTCGCCGCCGATGCCCGCGTTGGTCACGCCGACCGGCGTGCCGCGCCAGGCCACGCGCAGGGCCTGCTCGAGCAGATGGGGATAGGTCCGGTCCGGTCCCGAGGCGCCGATGCCCTCCGTCGAGGACGATCCAATGGCCAGCACCCGCACCGGCTCGCGCCGTGCCACGTGCGCCTCGGTCAGGCTGAGGCTCATCCGCTCCGCGGCCGGCGGCAGCGGGGCCGGGCACGCCGCCGCGGGAAGAGCCGCAACGAGATGTCCGGCGACGATGGCCGCCGAGAGGCAGGCCAGCCGGTCCAAGCTAAACCGGAAGAGCATGGCAGTTCCGCGCATGAAGGGGAGCGGAGCGATTCGTTCCGCATTCGTCGGGTAACATGCGCGTTACCGGCGATCCAGCCCAAAATGCAGCTGAGCCAAGTCCATCCCGGCTGCTCTGCTCGGCTGGTCAGCGAAAGCAGTGCCATTCAGCGAGAAACACGCGGGTCGAGGACACCCGGGATTAAGCTTGAGCGTCGGTTGCAGGACCCGAGAACCGGGTGGCTCCGCCCCGACGCCCGCTTCTCTTCCGGAAGGTGCCGGCTTTCTGCAGCGCGCATGATGATGGCGGGTTGCGGCTCTATCGGAGGAGAGCCGGGACGGCGTCCGGACGATGATATCCGGACGCCGTGTCACGAGCGTGCGCAACGGCGCGTCGCTCCGCACGATCGGCTAAAGCCGGTTTGCCGCCTGGCGGAGGCGACCTCGCCGTGATCGCCCGACGCGACCCATCGGAAGGGGGACGTGGCGAAGATCCGTCGAAGCGCCCCGCTGCCCGGGGCGCCGCGACGCGCTCACGCCGCCCGGCCGCTCAGGGAGGCCCGGAACAACGCGCGGAACTCCTCCGCCCCGACCGGCCGGCCGTTCGTCGCCGTCGAGTGGTCCTCGACCGCCCGGGGTACCAGCGCCTCGCAATCCTGCTCCGTCACCCCCATGGCGGCGAGGTCGGCGGGCAGGCCGAGGTCGCGGTTGAGCGCCTCGATCGCGGCGGCGAGGTCGGCGCCCTCTGGCAGCCCCATCGCCCGGCGCAGGGCAACGTACTTCTCGCCGCAGGCCGGCGCGTTGAAGCGCAGCACGTGGGGCAGGATGACCGCGTTGAGGGTGCCGTGGTGCAGCCGCTTCGCCTTCAGGCCGCCGAGGGCGTGCGACATCGAATGAACGGCGCCGAGGCCCTTCTGGAAGGTCATGCCGCCCTCGAGCGCCGCCATCATCATGTCCTCGCGCGCCGCGACGTCGCTGCCGTCGCGGACCGCGCGGGCCAGCGAGCGCGTGGCGCGGGAGAGCCCGTCGAGGGCGATCGCCTCCGCGGGCGGGTTGTGGCGGGGGCTCAGGTAGGTCTCGATGCAGTGGGTGAGGGCGTCCATGCCGGTGGCGGCGGTGAGGCCGGGCGGCAGGCCGAGGGTCAGCTCGGGGTCGCAGATCGCCACGTTCGGGATCAGGTAGGGCGAGATGAAGCCGAGCTTGCGCCCGTCCGCGAGGGTGATGAGGGCGGCGCGGCCGACCTCGCTGCCGGTGCCCGCGGTGGTCGGCACCGCGACGACCGGCGGCTGGTCGGCCCGGATGCGCGGGATGCCGCCGAGGATGGCCGCATAGGTCGCCAGGGGCTCGTCGTGGGTGGCGAGCAGCGCCACGCCCTTGGCGAGGTCGAGGGGCGAGCCCCCGCCGACGGCGATCACGGAATCGCAGCCCTCCGCTCGGAAGCGGTCGCGGGCCTCCAGCGTCGCCTCCTCGGTCGGGTTCTCGGGCGTGCCGTCGAAGACCGGCGTGGTGGCGGGCAGCCCGGCGGCGGCGAGCACGCGGGCGATGAGCCCGGCCGCCACCACGCCGCGGTCGGTGACGACCAGGGGCTTGCGGGCGCCGAGGAGCGCCAGCTCCTCGGCCATCAGCCTGACGGCGCCGCGCTCGAACTGGATCCGGGTGAGATAGGTGATGAGGCTCATGGGAACGCTACCTGTGCGATCTGGCCCGATCGACTGCGCGCGACGGCGCCGGCCGGCGCCGCGGCGCCCCAGCCTGCCTCCTCCCGCACGCCTCTTCCCGGGCGTGGTCCGGAGCCTAGCACGGCCGTCGCGCGGGGCGCACCGCAGGGGTGCCATGCGGAGACGGGATGGGCGGGTCAGGCAGCCTCCGGGAGCCCGGCCGCGGCCAGCAGCGCCTCCGTGCCGAGGGTCGTCGCATCGAGGAGCGCCGGCAGGTGCCAGCCGGGAAGGTTGGTGCTCCAGATCAGCACCGCGTCCGTGCCGTCTGCCGCCTCCCGCGCCGCGGCCGCGAGGCGGGACGGGGGCACGAGGGCGGCGAGGCGGTTCTCGGCGATGCCGAGGTGGGGCGCGGTGGCGACCGCGATGCCCGCCGCGGCGAAGCGGGCGCCGACCTGTGCGGCCTCCTCCGCCCCGCCCTGCACGACGAGGCCGATGCGCCGGATGCCGGCGCGGCGCAGGCGCGCGCGGGCGGCGAGGGCCGTCGTCACCGTTGGCAGGCCGGTGCGGCGGGCCACCGCCTCGCACAGGCGCTCGTCGGGCGCGAAGCCGAGGGCGGCGCCCCGCGTCGCGTTCCAGCACAGGGCCGCCACGCCGGCATCCGCCAGGAGGGCGGCGGCGGTGAGGAAGACCGTCTCGTCGTAGGCGTCCTCCCCCGTCAGCATCGCCCCGTAGGGCACCCGGGCGTAGCAGGCCACGGCGTCGGTGCGGCCCGCGAGCCGCGCCTCCGTCGCCCGTTCCACCACCCGGTTCGAGGAGGGCAGGATCACCCCGAGGGCGATTTCGGTCATCGTGGCGCTCCTTCGCCCAGCTGAGCCACCATCAGGGCCTGGGTGCGGGCGACGTGGACCCGCATCAGCGCCCGGGCCCCCTCGGCATCCCGCCCCCGCAGGGCCTCCAGGATCGCCCGGTGCTCGGCGAGCGACTCGGCCACCCGGCCGTCCACCGCCAGGGCGAAGTTGCGGGCCCGCGCGAGCCGCGGGAATGCCCGGCCGTGCGCCTCCGCGATCGCCGGGCTGCGCGCCGCCGTCACGATCAGGCGGTGGGCCTGGCGGTTGAGGCGGGTATAGGATTCGCGGTCGTCCCGCGCCGCCTCCATGGCGGACTGGAGCTGGTCGAGCCGCGCCAGCTCGGCTCCGGTCATCCGGTTGGCGGCGAGGCCGGCGCAGAAGCTCTCGAGCGCCACTTCGAGCTCGAACAGCGGCACCAGGTCCGCCGGGTCGAGGCGCGCCACCATGGCGGCCCGGTTGCGCCGCAGGGTGACGAGACCCTCGCCCGCCAGGAGCTTCAGGGCCTCGCGCACCGGGGTGCGCGAGACGCCGAGGCGCACCGACAGGTCCGGCTCGTTCAGGGTCTCGCCGGGGGCGAGCAGATTGAGGAGGATCAGCCGCCGCAGGGCGGTGGCGGCCTGCTCGGTCAGCGAGGTTTCCGGCCGCGAGGGGCGGGGTGGGGGCTCTGCGGCCGATGTCAGGGTCGAGTCTGCCAAGGAGCCCTCATGCGATATCCGCTCGCGCGGAATTGGGGAGCGGCGCCACGGCCAGCCCGGCCCCGAACGGGCCCGGTCCACCCCCTCACACCAGGCGCCGCGACAGCCCGGTCAGCCGCTCCATCAGGACGATGCCCCCGATGGTGGCGACGATCAGGATCCCCGACAGGGCCGCGATGGTCACGTCGAGCCGGCCCTCCAGGTCCTGCCACATCCGGATCGGCAGCATGTCGGTGGCGGCGTCGCGCAGGAACAGCGAGACCGGGATGTTGTCGAAGGAGGCCATGAAGGCGAGGAAGCCCCCCGAGAGGATGCCGGGCCGGATCAGCGGCAGGGTGATGCGGCGGAAGGTGTAGAGCCGCGAGGCGCCGAGGCTCGCCGAGCCCTCGAGCAGGGCGGGCTGGAGCTGGGTCAGCGCCGCCACGGTGTTGCGCACCACGTAGGGGACGCAGACCACCGTGTGGCCGAGGACCAGGGTCGCGACCGAGACCGGCCAGCCGAGGAGCGAGAAGAACATCAGGCTCGACAGCCCGAAGGCCAGGGCCGGCAGGATCAGGGGCGAGAGGAAGAGGCTGTCGAGGAGGCGCGCGGAGAGGCGCGGCGAGCGCGCCACGGCGAGGGCCGCCAGCACCCCGAGGCCGACCGCCAGCACCGTGGCCAGCACCGCGACCGTGAGGCTGTTCCTGAGGGCGAAGTGGAGCTGCCAGGCCTCCATCAGCTCGCCGTACCAGCGCAGGGAGTAGCCCGGGGGCGGGAAGCGCAGCGACAGCCCGTCGGTGAACGAGACCACCAGCACGATGAGGGTCGGGGCCAGCAGCAGCACCAGGGCGAGGAGCGCCAGGAGATGGAGGACGACCTCGAAGCTGAGGCGGTCGAGGCGGCCGGGGGAGCGGGACATCGCGGTTCTCAGGTCTGGGTGTAGCCGCGGGCGAGGCGGCCCAGCGCGTTGAAGGCCAGCACCACGGCGAGCACCGCGACGAGGAAGATCACCGACATCGCCGCCGCGAACGGCCAGTTCTGCAGCGCGATCGCCTGCTGGTAGATGTAGCCCGGCATGAACAGCATCTGCCCGCCGCCGATCAGCGACTGGGTGATGAAGCCCGAGATCGCCGCCGCGAAGGTGAGGACCGAGCCGGCGATCAGGCCCGGCAGGCACAAGGGCAGGGTCACGCGCCGGAAGGTGCGCCAGCGCCCGGCACCCAGCGCCTCCGAGGCGTCCCACAGGCTCGGGTCGATGCGCGACAGCGCCGTCATCAGCGGCAGCACCATGAGCGGCATCTGCACCTGGGCGAGCGCCGCCACGAGGCCGCCCTCCGCGTAGAGCATCCGCAGCGGGGTCTCGATCAGCCCGAGGGAGGAGAGGAGGGAGTTGACCACCCCCTGCCGGCCCAGGATCACGATCCACGCGAAGGTGCGGATGACGACGCTGGTGAGGAGCGGCGTCAGCACCGCCAGGATGACGAGGCCGCGGACGAAGCCCCCGGCCCGGGTCGCGACCAGCGCCAGCGGCAACCCGAGGATCAGGCACGCCGCCGTGACCTTGAGCCCGAGCCAGAGCGTGCCGAGGAGCACGCCGAGGCTGAAGCGATCACCGAGGAACGCCGCGTACTGCGCCAGTCCGAGCTGCCCGTCCGGCCCCTGGAGCGACAGCCCGAGGAGCGCCACGAGCGGCGCGGCGAAGAACGCCGCGAAGAACAGCGCGAGCGGGCTTGCCAGCCGCAACGGGTAGGTGGTGACGTCCGGCACAGCCACGGGGCGCTCCTACAGCTTGATCTCGCGGTTGAACCGCTCGATCCAGGCCGGGCGCTGGGCGTTGATCGCCTTCCAGTCCTGGAACACGAACTTTTTCTTCAGGTCGTCGGTGTCCTTCGCCAGCACCCGGGCGATCTCGCCGGTCATCTTCACCCGGGTGTTGGTCGGCACGACGAGGTAGGGCGCCTGCATCAGCCGGGTCTGGACCGGCTCGGAGATCGCCGCCTCGATCAGCTTGAACGCGAGCTCGCGGTTGGGCGAGTTCTTCACGACCTGGATCAGCGTCTTGAACGCGATCGCCCCCTCCTTGGGCGCCACGAACTCCACCGGCACGCCCTTGGCCTTCAGGATCTGGATCGCGTTGAAGTTGCCGGGCGAGATGTCGACCTGGCCCTGCTGGAACAGGGTGGCGAGCGCGCCGGGATTGGCCGCCACCGCCGAGAGGTTCGGCTTCAGCTTCTCCATCGCCGTGAAGGCCGGATCGATGTTCGATTCCGATCCGCCGTGCATCTTGGCGACCTCGACCATGAAGCCGGTGCCGAGCGTCGAGTTCATGTTGGTGATGCCGACCCGGCCCTTGTACTCGGGCCGCCACAGGTCGGCCCAGGAGGTCGGCGGGGTCTTCACGGTGTCGGGGTTGTAGGTCAGGCCGACGACCTGGAAGAAGGCGGCGGGCCCGTGCGGGTCTTGCGCGTCGGGGATCAGCTCCTTGAAGGCGGCGCTGCGCTCCACCGGGTAGGGCTCGACGAGATCCTGCGCCAGCGCCGTCAGGGCCGGGCCGGGATCGTGCAGCATCACGTCGATCGGCGGGTTCGCCTTGGCGGCCGAGACCTTGGCGATCTGGTCGACCGACAGCATCGGGTCGAGGACGATCGGCGCGTTGCCGGTCTCCTTGCGGAAGGCCGGCACCAGCACGGCCTTGTGCGCCTCCTCCCAGCTGCCCGTGAAGGTGGCGAAGACCAGGGGCCGCGCCTGCGCGAAGGAGAGGCCGGGAAACAGCTCCATCGCGCCGAGCGACAGGGCGGTGGTGATGAGGCGGCGGCGGTCGAGCATCGGGGGCTCCTCTTCGGGTTCAGGCGGCAGCCGGGAAGGCGGAGGCGAGGCCGGGCGCGACCGCGATCCGGACGGGCGTGCCGGGCGGGCGCAACGCCCCGCCGCCAAGGCGCGGCTCGGCGATCTTGAGCGGCCGGCCGGCGCCGACCCGGACCTCGTGGACGACGGTCGGCCCGAGCGGCAGCGCCATCTCGACCACGCCCGCGATGCCCTCCTGCTCCTCTGTGAGGCGAAGGTGCTCAGGGCGCAGGCACAGGACGACCCGGGAGCCCGGCGCGATCGGCCGGGCGAGGGGGCGGGCGACGACCTCGCCGCCGGCATCGAGCGCGATGCGCGGCTGGCCGCCGTCCTGTCCGAGAAGAACCCCCGGCACGGCGTTGGCGGAGCCCACGAAGGTGTTGACGAACAGGCTCTCCGGCGCGTCGTAGACCGTGGTCGGTGCGGCGAACTGCTCGAGGCGGCCGTTCGAGAGCACCGCCACCCGGTCGGAGAGCGACAGGGCCTCCTCCTGGTCGTGGGTGACCAGCAGCGTGGTCACGCCGGCGACCCGCTGCAGCCGCTTCACCTCGATCTGCATGTCGAGGCGCAGGTTCTTGTCGAGGGCGGCGAAGGGCTCGTCGAGGAGCAGCACCGCCGGCCGGATGGCAAGCGCCCGGGCGAGCGCCACCCGCTGCTGCTGCCCGCCGGAGAGCTGGCGCGGGTAGCGCGCTCCGGCATGGCCGAGCTGCACCAGGTCGAGGAGGCGGCGCGCCTCCGCGGCCTGCTCGGCCCGGGGCGCGCCGCGGGCGGCGAGGCCGTAGGCTACGTTCTCGGCCACCGTCAGATGCGGGAACAGGGCGTAGTTCTGGAACACGATGCCGACGGCCCGCCGGCTCGGCGGCAGGGCGTCGATCACCTCGTCGCCGACGATCACCCGCCCCTCGGTCTGCCGCAGGAAGCCGGCGACGATGCGCAGCAACGTGGTCTTGCCGCAGCCGGACGGCCCGAGCAGGGAGACCAGCTCGCCGCCGCGGATATCGAGGTTCACGTTCTCGACCGCGATCGCGCCGCCGTACCGATGGGTGATGCCGTCGAGCACGACGGACCGGCCCTCCGCCTGGGCGTGCTTGCGTGGTCCGGATGGTGTCACGGTGGCTGTTCCTGCGGCATCGATCTTGCTGGCCCCGGGATCGCAAATCGTATGCCATTTTCGGAAAAGCCCATGTCAGTGCATGACTTGATCCCGGGAGCCGTCCGATGAGCGGGGAGCTGTGGCGGCTGTCCGCGATCGAGCTCGGCCGGCTCTACGCGACCGGGCGTGCCTCGCCGGTCGATGCCCTCGAGGCGGCACAGGCCCGGGTCGCAGCCTGGGAGCCGCACCTCAACGCGGTCGCGCGGGAGAATCCGCGCGCGCGGGCGGAGGCCGAGGCGAGTGCCGCCCGCTGGCGCGCCGGCGCCCCGCTCTCGCCCCTCGACGGCGTGCCGATGACCGTGAAGGAGTTTCTGGTCACGGAGGGGATGCCCTCGACCTACGCCGAGCCAGGGGAGGCTGCGGCGGCGGAGCGGGACGAGCTGCCGGTGGCGCGGGCGCGCCGGGCCGGCCTCGTCACGCTCGCCAAGACCACGATGCCGGAATTCGCCGTGCAGGGTTACACGGCAAGTGCCCGTTTCGGCGTCACCCGCAACCCCTGGAACCCGTCCCTGACCCCGGGCGGCTCGACCGGCGGCGGTGCCGCCGCGACGGCGGCGGGCTACGCGCCGATCGCCCTCGGCACCGATGGCGGCGGGTCGCTGCGCCGCCCCGCCGCCCATACGGGCCTCGTCGGTCTCAAGAGCAGCCTCGGCCGGGTGCCGCGGCTCGGCGGCCTGCCCTCGCCGCTCCTCGACTTCGAGGTGGCGGGCGCGCTCACCCGCACGGTCGCCGACAGCCGCGCGGTGTTCAGCCTGATGCAGGGCGCCGATCCGCGGGTCCTGTGGTCCGGCTTCGCCCCGCCGCCGCGGCCCGAGCGGCCGCTTCGCGCGCGCTACGTCGAGCGCATCGGCGACGCGCCCCTCGATCCGGTCGTCGCCGCCTCGTGCCGGCGGGCGCTCGCCGATCTCGAGGCCCTCGGCGTCGCGGTCGAGGAGGGGCCGCTGCCCTTCGACGTCGCCGGCCTGAACGCGCTCTGGCCGGAGATCGGCCGGATCGGCCTTGCCCGCCTGTTCGAGGCCGATCCGGCGCTCGCGGCGCGGGCGAGCGAGCCCTACCGTGCGATGGCGGCGGAGGGCGCCCGGGCACCGGCCACGCTGCTCCTCGGCATCATCGATCGGGTGCAGGCCCTGCGCAACGCCGCGAGCGCCGCCTTCGACGGCCTCGACCTCATCGTCACCCCGTCCGCCGCGGCGATGCCCTGGGCGGCCGACGCGGTCTATCCGGAGGTGATCGAGGGCCGGCCGGTCGGCCCGCGCGGCCACGCGGTCTATTCCGGCTGGGTCAACGCCGCGGCCCTGCCGGCCTTGAGCCTGCCGGTCGATCCGGCGCCGGACGGGATGCCGATCGGCCTCCACCTCGTGGCCGGCTTCGGCCGCGACGACGGGCTCCTCGACCTCGCCGAGGCGATGGAGCGCCGGCGCCCCTTCGCCGATCGATGGCCGGCCTTGCCGGAGCCGGGTCGGCCCGCGGAGGCGGCCCGATGAGCGCCGGCGGGATCTCGGTCCACGCCGTCGACGTGGCGGAGGGCTGCCCGGCCGTCGGCCTGCGGGTCGAGATCGCGGTGCTGGACGCGTCCGGCCGGCGCGCGGTCGCCGAGGGTGTGATCGGACCGGACGGCAGCTTCGACCATCCGGTCGTGCGGGGCGTCGGGGTCGGGGCGGGAACCTACGAGGCGGTGTTCCACCTCGGCGCCTACTTCACGGCGCAGGGGCGGCCCGGACCGCACTTCCTCGACCAGGTGCCGTTCCGCTTCACGGTCGTTCGCCCGGCGGAGCACCACCACCTGCCGCTGAAGTTCACGCGCTTCGGCTACGCCGTCTTCCGGGGTGTGTGACTGTGCCGCCGAGCACCGGCAGCAGCGCGCTGAAGGGGGTGGGGCGGCCGAGCAGGAACCCTTGCGCCCCGGTGCAGCCCTCGTCCCGCAGGCGGGCGAGCTGCGCCTCGGTCTCGACGCCCTTGGCCGTCACCTCCATGCCGAGCGCCCTCCCGAGGGCGACGGCCGCCCGCACCAGGCCGGTGCTCTCCGGGGACGTCACGGACGCGGCGAGGGAGCGGTCGAGCTTGATCCGCCCGAAGGGCAGGCGCCGCAGGGCGCCGAGGGAGGAGGCACCCGCGCCGAAATCGTCGAAGGCGAGCCCGACCCCGAGGGCCGCGAGGTCCGCGAGCCGGCCGTTCTCCTCCGCGACCGCCCCTTCGGCCGCCCTCTCGGCAATGTCGAGCTCGAGGCGCTCCGGCGCCTCGCCGGCCGCTGCCAGGGCGGCCCGGACGGCCGAGACGAGGCCGGCCTGGCGCAGCTGCGCCCCCGCGACGTTCACTGCCACCCGGACCTCCGGAGGCAGTCCGCTCGCGTCGCGCAGAGCCGTGCGCAGCACCCACTCGCCGAGGGGCACGATGAGGCCGGTCTCCTCGGCGAGCGGCAGGAACGCCGCCGGCGCCAGCGGGCCGCGGGTCGGGTGGTCCCAGCGCAGCAGCGCCTCGACGGCGGCGACCCGCCCGCTCGCGAGATCGTGGACCGGCTGGTAGTGCAGGACGAACTCGCAGCGCTGCAGGGCGAGGCGCAGGTCGAGCTCGAGGCGCCGCCGCTCCTCCGCCGCCTGGTCCATGGCGGCCGCGAAGTGCCGGAACGTGTTGCGCCCCTCCGATTTCGCCCGGTAGAGCGCGAGATCGGCCCGCCTGAGCAGCGCGTCGCTGTCGACCCCGTGCTCGGGCGCGAAGGCGATGCCGATGCTGACGCCGATCGTCGCCTCCCGCCCGCCGAGATCGACCGGCTCGCGCAGGGCCGCGACCAGGCGCTCGGCCGTGGCGGCGGCGCTGCGCCGGCACGCCTCGCCGCCGAGCAGGACCGCGAACTCGTCGCCGCCGAGGCGAGCGGCCAAGTCCTCCTGCCTCAGGCAGGCCCGGATCCGGGCCGCCACGGTGCGCAGCAGCGCGTCGCCCGCGAGGTGGCCGAGGGTATCGTTGACCGCCTTGAACGCGTCGAGGTCGAGGCAGAGCAGGCCGCAGGTCCCGCCGTGCCGGCGCAAGGCGGCCAGGCGCTGGTCCAGGCTGTCGCGGAAGAGGGCGCGGTTCGGCAGCCCGGTCAGGGCGTCGTGCCGGGCCATGTGGGCCACCTGCGCCTCCGCGGCCTTGCGGGCGGTGATGTCGGTGTAGGTGCGCACGGCCCCGCCGGTCGGCAGCGGCACCGTCCGGATCTCCAGCACCGTGCCGTTCGGCCGCTCGCGCTCGTAGGTGTAGGGATGGGTCGAGAGCGGCGCGCGGGCGACCTGCTCGCGCAGGGCCGCGTCGCACCGGGCGAAATCCTCCCGGGCGATCTGGTGGCGCCGCACCTCGTCGAAGTCCGGGCCTGAGCGCATCAGCTCCGGCGGCAGGTCGAGGAGCGCGATGGCGCGCTCGTTGCAGACCCGCACCACACCGGCCTCGTCGATCATCATCAGACCCTGGTCCATGTGCTCCAGGGTGGCGTCGAGGAGGGCCGTGCTGGCGCGCAGGCGCGCCGCGCTCTCCTGCAGCTCGTCCTCGGCCCGGCTGATCTCGGTCACGTCCTGCGCGCTGCCGAACAGCGCCACGGCCTCGCCGGCCTCGTCCTGCTCGCAGATGCCCTGCGAGACGATGACCCGCTCCTGACCGTCCGCCCGCACGATCCGGGCCTTGAACCGGAAATCCGACCTGCGCTCCAGCGCCGCGGCGACCAGGGCCGTGATCCGCGCGCGGTCCTCCGGGTGGTAATAGGCGAGGGCCTCCTCGACGCGGCGGGGCGAGTCCCCCGGGAGCCGCCCGTGCATGCGGCAGACCTCGTCGGACCAGGTGAGGGCGCCGGAGGCGAGGTCGACCCGCCAATGGCCGATGTGAGCCATCTGCTCGGCCAGCGTCAGGTTGCGGTTGGCCTCGGAGAGGGCGTCCTCGCTCGACCGCCGGCGCGCCGCCTCGGTCTCGCTGGCGACCCGGGCCTCGTGGTGCCGGAGCTGGGCCACCACGATCTCCGTGAGATCCTGCAACCGCGCAGCCTCCTCCGCCGAGAGCCGGCGCGGTGCGGTATCGGCGAGGCAGAGGGTGCCGACGGGGAGGCCCGGCCACAGGACCAGCGGGACGCCGGCGTAGAACCGCACGCCCGCCGCGCCCGCGACCAGCGCGACGGTGCGAAAGCGCGGATCGGCCGTCGCGTCCTCGATGACCAGGGGTGCGTCGCCCAGGATGGCGTGGTGGCAGAAGGCGGCGTCCCGGGCGGTATGGCCGAACCGGATGCCGGAGGACGCCTTGCACCAGAGCCGGTCGGCATCGACCAGCGAGATCCACGCGTAGGGAACCCGGAACAGCGCGCGGGCGAGGCGGCACACCGCGTCGAAATGGGCCTCCGGCGCCGTGTCCAGGATCGCGAGGGCGTGCAGGGCGGAGAGGCGTTCGGCCTCCCGGTCGGGACGAAGATGCACCGGTACGCTCCTTGCCGGCGTGCTCGGCGCCGGGTCGGGCCGGGCTTCGAAAAGGGAGGAGAAATCTTAACGTGAAGTTAAACCGTGGCCCTTCGGTCCGAAGCCGCACAGTGTCCCGCTCGACGCGGCGACCTTGCGTCAGGTCAAGGCGGCTTAATGCTCAAGGACGAGCGTGGATCACACGACTCGTCGAAAGATGAGCAGGGCGATCCGCTGCCCGGTTTTCGGCGCGCCGGCTTGCGTCTGCGTCAGGCGCCGGCGGCGGAGGCGCCGTCCCGCTTGGTGCGGCGCTCAAGCTCCGCCGAAGATGTCGTTCACCGGAGCTCTCACGCCCTGCGGCTCGCAGAGCTGTCGGCGCATCACGCCGTGAGAGCGCGGCTGATCACGATGCGCTGGACGTCGCTCGTGCCCTCGTAGATCTGGCAGACGCGCACGTCGCGGTAGATCTGCTCGACCGGGTAGTCGGCGAGGTAGCCGTAGCCGCCGTGGATCTGGATCGCGTCGGAGCACACGCCTTCCGCCATCTCGGAGGCGAAGAGCTTGGCCATCGCGGCCTCCTTCAGGCAGGGCTGGCCGGCATCGCGCAGCCGCGCCGCGTTCAGCACGAGGA
This sequence comes from Methylobacterium variabile, assembly GCF_001043975.1. Taxonomy (GTDB): domain Bacteria; phylum Pseudomonadota; class Alphaproteobacteria; order Rhizobiales; family Beijerinckiaceae; genus Methylobacterium; species Methylobacterium variabile. The sequence continues at coordinate 2,074 of NZ_LABY01000069.1, read as the reverse complement.
GCCGCGCCGCCTCGATTCGGGTCGCCATGTCGGCGAGACGGAAGGCGACTGCCTGGTGCTGGTTGAGCTTCTGCCCGAAGGTCTCGCGCTCGCCCGCATAGGCGAGAGCCGCCTCGAACGCGGCCCGTGCCATGCCGACAGCCTGGGCGGCGATGCCGATGCGCCCGCCCTCGAGGTTCGAGAGCGCGATCTTCAGCCCCTCGCCCTCCTGGCCGAGCATCAGGTCGGGGGTGAGCTCCATCTCCTCGAACACGATCTGCGCCGTGTCCGAGCAGCGCTGCCCGAGCTTGTGCTCGATGCGCGCCACCCGGTAGCCCGGGGTTCTCGTCGGCACGATGAAGGCCGAGATGCCGCGCTTGCCGGCCTCCGGGTCGGTCACCGCGAACACGATGGCGAGGTCGGCATTCGCCCCCGAGGTGATGAACTGCTTGGTGCCCGACAGAACCCAGCGGTTGCCGGCGCGTCGGGCTCGGGTCTTGAGGGCGGCGGCGTCCGAGCCGGCCCCGGGCTCGGTCAGGCAGAAGGCGGCGAGCTGCTCGCCGCGGGCGAGGGGGCCGAGGAAGCGCTGCTTCTGCTCGGCGCTGCCGAAGCGCAGGATCGGCATGCAGCCGACGGAGTTGTGCACGCTCATCACCGTCGAGACGGCACCGTCCCCCGCCGCCACCTCCTCGATGGCCAGTGCGTAGGCGACGTGGTCGGCGGCGGCCCCGCCGTGCTCCTCCGGCACCAGCATGCCCATGAAGCCGAGCGCGCCCATCTCGGCGATGGCTTCGCGGGGAAAGCGCGCCTCCCGGTCCCAGGCGGCCGAGAACGGCTTCAGGCGCTCCTGCGCGAAGCTGCGGGCGGTGTCGCGGATCAGGATCTGGTCGTCGCTCAGCATCGCGCTCTCCCTCGGGCCGTCGTTGGTCTCTCGGGCCGACGCCTATTTGGGCTGCATCCGCAGCGCCCCGTCGAGGCGGATGACCTCGCCGTTGAGCATCGGGTTGTCGATGATGGCGAGGGCGAGCTTCGCGTATTCCTCGGGCCGGCCGAGGCGTGACGGGAACGGCACCGCGGCGCCGAGGGAATCCTGCACCTCCTGCGGCAGGCCGCGCAGCATCGGCGTCTCGAAGATGCCCGGCGCGATGGCGCAGACCCGGATGCCGGCGGGGGCGAATTCCCGCGCGGCCGGCAGGGTCAGGCCGACGATGCCGGCCTTCGAGGAGGCGTAGGCCGCCTGACCCACCTGGCCCTCGTAGGCCGCGACCGAGGCGGTGGAGATGATGACCCCGCGCTCGCCCCCCTCGAGCGGGTCGAGGGCGAGCGCCCCCGCCGCCACGAGGCGCAGGAGGTTGAAGCTGCCGATCAGGTTGACCTGGATCACCTTGGCGTAGGCCGTGAGGTCGAGGGGGCCGTTGCGGCCGACGATGCGGCCCGCGGTGGCGACGCCGGCGCAGTTGACCAGGATGCGGGCGGGGCCGTGGACCTCGGCGGCCCGGGCGACCGCGGCTTCGGCGCTCGCCGCGTCGGCGACGTCGCAGGCGAGGGCGATCCCGCCGATCTCGTCGGCGACCGCGGCGGCGGCGCCCTCGTTCAGGTCGAGGAGCGCGACCCGCGCACCCGCCGCCGCCAGCGCCCGGCCGGTCGCCGCGCCCAGGCCCGATCCGCCGCCCGTGACGATGGCCGCTACGCCGTTGACGTTCATGCGCCGTCCTCCCTGACCTTCGTTCCCACTCGACCGGTGGGTGTTGGACCCGGCGAGCCGCCATCCGCCCGTGGCGAAGGGCGGACCGGTCTGCTACGCGCAGGTCGCTGGACCCCGCGGCTTCCGGGGGCGCCCCATCGCTATGGGGCGGGCCGGCCATCGTCAAGGCACCGCCCGGCGAGCGACGACAGCCGCCGGGTCGGGGCGTCGGGGGGATAAGGGCATGATCGCGTCGGACGCAGCGGGGGAGGGCGGCGGGCCGCTCGCGGGCTTGCGCATCGTCGAGTTCGCGGGCATCGGTCCGGGGCCGTTCGCGGCGATGCTCCTGGCCGATATGGGGGCCGAGCTGGTGCGGCTCGACCGGCCGGGCGGCGCCGGTGCCTCTTCTCG
>NZ_LABY01000068.1 GCF_001043975.1 Methylobacterium variabile | reverse complement strand
GCGAAGCGGAGCCCGGGATCCGGACACTCAGGTCTTCGCGAGGATAACGGGACGCTCTCCACCTTAGTCCTGAACCGTCGGCGGGTCTGGGCGTGCCTTCGGCAGTCCGGGCTCTGCTGCTCGGCTCCGGACTGACGCGGCGGGTGCAAGAACCGGTGTTTGACCAACGATACCGGACGGGTTCGAGAGCCCGTCCCCGAGAAAAAGCAGGCGTCGTTCAGGCAGATCACAAGGAGGCGGGAATCATGCGGTCGCGTGTCATCGGGTGGGCCCTCGGGCTGTCGCTCGCAGGCCTGACGTCGGGGGCGCTCGCCGCCGACGCGATCAGCGACGGAGTCGTCAAGGTCGGCATCCTCAACGACCTGTCGGGGATCTACTCCGACTTCACCGGCCGCGGCTCGGCGGTCGCGGCGCAGATCGCCATCGACGAGATGGGGGGCAAGGTGCGGGGCGCACCCATCGAGCTCGTCGCCGCCGACCACCAGAACAAGCCCGACATCGCGGCGAACCTCGCCCGCGAGTGGTTCGACCAGGGCAAGGTCGACATGATCGCCGACTTCCCGACCTCCTCGACGGCGCTCGCCGTGATGGAGATCGCCAAGCAGAAGAACCGGGTGACCATGCTCTCGGCCGGCGTCGCCATGGCGGCGATCACCGACAAGTGCTCGCCCCTGAATGCGCAGTGGATGGTCAACACCTACGCCCTCGCCGCGGGCACCGCCAAGGCGCTGCTGAAGGCGGGGAAGAAGAGCTGGACCTTCGTCACGGCCGACTACACCTTCGGCCACTCGCTCGAGAAGGACGCCGCCGCGGTGGTCGAGGCCGAGGGCGGCAAGGTGCTGGGCGTCGCGCGCCATCCCTTTCCGGGCGGCGACTTCTCCTCCTACATGCTGAGGGCGCAGGCGACCGGCGCCCAGGTGATCGCGCTCGCGAATGCCGGCAGCGACACCATCAACGCCGTCAAGCAGGCCGCCGAGTACGGCATCGGCCGCAGCGACAAGCAGGTGATCGCACCGCTCCTCACCTACATCACCGACGTGAAGAGCCTCGGCCTCGCCAAGGCGCAGGACATGTACCTGACCGAGGCGTTCTACTGGGACTACGACGACCGCTCGCGCGCATTCGCCGAAAAGTACTTCGCCAAGATGAAGCGGATGCCGAGCGCCTCGCAAGCCGCGGTGTACTCGGCGGTCCTGAGCTATCTGAAGGCGATCAACGCCGCTGGCACCGACGAGGCCGGCGCGGTGATGACGCAGCTGCGCGGCATGACCATCGACGACGCGGTGATCCGCAATGGGCGCCTGCGCGCCGACGGCGCCCTGGTGCACGACCTGCTGCTGCTCCAGGTGAAGAAGCCGGCGGAATCGAAGCGCGACTGGGACTTCTACCACGTCAAGGCGGTGCTCAAGGGCGACGACGTCTATCCGAAGCCGAGCGACGCCTGCCCGCTGAACGCGCGGGGGTAGCGCTGCCGCCAGACCCTCCCCCCTCCGCGGAGGCGGGAGAGGGGAGCGCGACGGCGCCGGAAGTGGCGCCCGTCACCACGGGCGCGGCCTCTCCGGAAGCGGCGTCCCCTCTCCCGGCCTGCTCCGCAGGCCACCCTCCCCCGTAGAGGGGGGGAGGAGTGATCCTGAAACCTCCCGCTCAAGTCTCCCCGGTGCGCCCATGTCGGACATCACACTCCAGGCCTTCCTGGCCCAGCTCACCATCGGGCTCATCGGCGGCTGCTTCTACGCCATGCTGAGCATGGGGCTGGCGATCATCTTCGGGCTGCTCAATATCATCAACTTCACCCACGGGGCGCAGTTCATGATGGCGGCGTTCCTGGCCTGGATCGGGCTGACCCAGGTCGGGCCCTGGCTCGGCCAGCCGGACCTGCAGGTGAATTTCTGGCTCGCCCTGGTGCTGGCCCCGGCCCTGGTCGCGGTCTTCGGCATGGCGATCGAGCGCACCCTGCTGCGCCGGCTCTACCACCTCGACCACCTCTACGGCCTGCTCCTCACCTTCGGGGTGGCGCTGGTGATGGAAGGAGGCTTCCGCTACGCCTTCGGCGTCTCGGGCCAGGGCTACGAGCCGCCGGAGATCCTCCAGGGCCCGGTCGATGTCGGCTTCATGCTGCTGCCGAAGTACCGGGTCTTCGTGGTCGCGGCCTCGCTGCTGATCTGCCTGTCGACCTGGTACCTGTTCGAGCGCACCAAGCTCGGCGCCTACCTGCGGGCCGGCACCGAGAACCCGCGCCTGCTCCAGGCCTTCGGCATCAACGTGCCGGTGATGATCACCCTGACCTACGGCTTCGGGGTGGCGCTCGCCGGCGTCGCCGGGGTGCTGGCCGCCCCGATCATGCAGGTCACCCCGCTGATGGGCGGGAGCCTGCTCAACATCGTGTTCGCCGTGGTGGTGATCGGCGGCCTCGGCTCGATCCTCGGCGCGATGCTGACGGGCCTCGGCCTCGGGCTGATCGAGGGCCTGACCAAGGTGGTCTACCCGGAGGCCTCGACCGTGGTGGTGTTCGTGATCATGGCCCTGGCGCTGCTCCTGCGCCCGGCCGGCCTGTTCGGCCGCGAGGCGTGAGGACCGAGACGATGACCACCAAGCATCTCTTCGCCGGCCTCGTCGCGCTGCTGCTCCTGGTGCCGATGGTGCCGGGGCTGATCTACCCGATCTTCGTCATGAAGGTGATGGCCTACGGGCTGTTCGCCTGCGCGTTCAACCTCTTGCTCGGCTTCACCGGCCTCGTCTCCTTCGCCCACGCGGCGTTCCTCGGCACCGCCGGCTACGTGACGGGCGCGCTGATGATCCGGTTCGGCGCCCACCCGCTCGGGGTGCCGGCGGCCTTCGCGGCGGGCGTCGCGGCATCCGCCCTCGTCGGCTTCGCCATCGGCGGTCTGGCGATCCGCCGGCGCGGCATCTACTTCGCGATGATCACCCTGGCGCTGTCGCAGATCGTCTACTTCCTGGCGGTGCAGTTCCGCTGGACCGGAGGCGAGGACGGCCTCCAGGGCATCCCGCGCGGCACGCTTCTCGGCCTCGTCGACCTCTCGTCCGACACCGCGATGTACTACGTCGCGCTGGCCCTGTTCGCCGCCGGCTTCCTGTTCATCGACCGGGTGGTGCACTCGCCCTTCGGCCAGATCCTCCAGGCGGTGCGCGACAACGAGGCCAGGGCGGTCTCCCTCGGCTACGACGCCGCGCGCTTCCAGCTCCTCGCCTTCGTGCTCTCGGCGGCGCTCGCGGGCTATGCCGGCGCCCTCAAGGCGCTGGTGTTCGGCCTCGTCTCGCTCAACGACGTCTCGCTGCACACCTCGACCGAGGTGGTGCTGATGACGCTGCTCGGCGGCGTCGGCACCCTGTTCGGGCCGCTCGTCGGCGCCGCCCTGGTGGTCGGGCTGCAGAACTACCTCGCCACCATCGGCGACCTCGTCACGGTGGTGATCGGCCTGATCTTCATCCTCTGCGTCTCGTTCTTCCGCCGCGGCGTCGTCGGCGAGTGGCTGCACCTGCGCCACCGCCGGACCGCCCGGTCCGTCCGCCCGCTCCCGGAGCCCGAGCGTCCCCCGGTCGCCGAGGTGGCGTGACCCCCTCGACCCACATCCCGAAACCGACCACCCTCCCGAAGAAAACACAGGAGACACGACCCATGTGGAAAGGCGTCATCCCCGCCGTCACGACCAAGTTCACCCCCGACGGCGAGCTCGACCACGCCGAGATGGAGCGCTGCTTCGCCCTCCAGATGGGGGCGGGCTGCGACGGCCTCATCGTCTGCGGCTCGCTGGGCGAGGGCCCGATGCTGTCGCCCGACGAGCGCCTCGACGTCCTGCGGACCGCCCTGTCGGTCGCGGGCGCCCATCCGGTCCTGCTCACCGTCTCCGAGGCCGGCACCCGCGAAGCCTGCGCGCTGGCGGCCCGTGCCGCCAAGGCCGGCGCCGCCGGCCTGATGGTGGTGCCGAGCCCGATCTACCACACCGACGAGGACGAGACCGTCGCGACCTTGAGCGCGGTCGCCGCCGCCGGCGACCTGCCGGTGATGATCTACTCCAACCGCGTCGCCTACCGGGTCGACGTGACGGTGCGGATCATGGAGCGGCTCGCCTCCGACCCGCGCTTCGTCGCCATCAAGGAATCCTCCGACGACATCCGCCGCACCACCGAGATCATCAACCACTTCGGCGACCATTTCGCGGTGCTGACCGGCGTCGACAACCTCGCCTTCGAGGCGCTGAGCGTCGGCGCCGTCGGCTGGGTCGCCGGTCTGGTCTGCGCCTTCCCGGACGAGACCGTGGCGATCTACCGGCTGATGAAGGCCGGGCGGACCGCCGAGGCCCTCGAGATCTACCGCTGGTTCCGCCCGCTCCTCGACCTCGACGTCTCGACCTTCCTGGTCCAGAACATCAAGCTCGCCGAGGCGCTGGCGATCGGCTCGACCGAGCATGTCCGCGCGCCGAGGAAGCCCCTCTCGGGTGAGCGCCGGGCCGCCGTCGAGGCGATCGTGCGGATCGCCCTGGAGCGCCGCCCGACCCTGAAGCTCGCCGCGTAAGGGAGCCGCCTTGCCCCGCGAGGTCGCGATCGTCGGCGCCGGCATCGTCGGCCTCGCAACCGCCCACCACCTCCTCGCCGAGGGCTGGCGGGTGCGGCTGATCGAGCGCGGCGGCGTCGCCGAGGGGGCGAGCTTCGGCAATGCCGGGGCGCTCGCCTTCACCGACGTGCTGCCGCTCGCCTCGCCCGGCATCCTGCGGCGTGCGCCCGCTTGGGTCCTCGATCCCCTCGGGCCGCTGGCGCTGCCGCCGGCCTACCTGCCGCGGATCGCCCCCTGGCTGCTGCGATTCTGGCGCGCCAGCCTGCCCGACCGCCACCGGCACGCCACGGCGGTCCAGGCCGGGCTGATGCGGCTCGCCGCCCGGGCCATGGACGCGATGGTGGCCTCGGCCGGCCTGTCCGGGCGGCTGCGCCACGACGGCAACCTCGAACTCTACGAGAGCGAGGCGGAGCTTGCCGCCGCGGAGCCCGGCTGGGCCGCGCGGGAGCGGGAGGGCATCGCCTTCGAGCACGTCCGCGGCGACCGCCTCGCCGCGTTGCAGCCCGGCCTGTCGCCGCGGTTCGCCGCCGGCACCTTCACGCCGAACTGGATGACGGTCGACGATCCCCACCGCTTCGCCCTCGCGCTCCACGCCGACGTCACGGCGAGGGGCGCCGCGCTCACGAAGGGAGAGGTGACCGGGATCGCGCCGGACGGCGACGGCGTGCGCCTGGCGCTGGCCGACGGCGCGACGCTGACGTCCGACGCCTGCGTGCTCGCGGCCGGCGCCTGGTCGCGGGAGCTGGCCCGGCGCCTCGGCGACCGGGTGCCGCTGGACACCGAGCGCGGCTACAACACCACCCTGCCGCCCGGAGCCTTCGATCTTCGCCGCCAGCTGACCTTCGGCGGGCACGGCTTCGTGGTCACGCCGCTCGCGACCGGGATCCGGGTCGGCGGCGCCGTCGAGTTCGGCGGCCTCCGCCGGCCGCCCAACTTCGCCCGCGCCGACGCGATGCTGCGCAAGGCCGCCGCCTTCCTGCCGGGCCTCGACACCGGAGGCGGCCGGCAGTGGATGGGCTTTCGCCCTTCGCTCCCCGACAGCCTGCCGGTGATCGGCCCGTCGCGGGCGAGCCCGCGGGTGATCTACGCCTTCGGCCACGGGCATCTCGGACTGACGCAGAGCGCCGGGACGGGCCAGATCGTGGCGGATCTCCTGGCGGGGCGGAGGCCGGACGTGGAGGTGGAGGCATTGCGGGCGGGGCGGTTCGGGTGAGCCGTGCTCGCAAGGCTTGCTCCTGAACCGTCCCCCGCAGAGGCAGGGCTGTCCGGGAAAGGAATAAGCGCGGGAATTCTCCTCTCCCCGCGGGAGGGGAGAGGCTTTCGCCCACTTGGTCGGGGGCGAAAGAAGCGGAGGCGTAGCCGAAGCGAGGGTGAGGGAGTCTCGACGCGTGAGACTCCTCCGGGAACACCCCTCACCCTCGCGGCGAACCTGCGGTTCGCGGCTCGCTCCGGTGACGACGAGGTCACCGAAGCCCTCTCCCCGCCCGCGGGGTGAGGAGAATTCCCGTGCCTATTCGTTTTCCCCGGACAGCCCTGCCACAGAGGGGGGCGCGAGGCGTCCCTCACGCACCCCGCATCGCGTTCATCGTCAGCAGCTCATACGTCGCCGCCGTCTCGCCCGCGGCCGTCTGGATCTCCACGTCCCAGCGCACCTCGCCGTACTGCGCGTTGCGGGGCGACTTCTCCTTGGCGGTCAGCCGCACCCGAATCGCCTCGCCGGGCTGGATCGGCTTGAGGAAGCGCAAGGAATCCAGGCCGTAATTGGCGAGAACCGGGCCCGGATCGGGATCGACGAACAGGCCGGCCGCGAAGGAGAGCAGCAGGTAGCCGTGCGCCACTCGGCCGGGGAAGAACGGATGGCCCTTCGCCGCCTCCTCGCTCATGTGGGCGTAGAAGGTGTCGCCGGTGAAGTGGGCGAAGTGCTCGATGTCCTCGAGCGTGATCACCCGCTCGGCCGAGTGGAAGCTGCGGCCGATCTCGAGGTCCTCGAAGTGGCAGCGGAACGGATGCTCGGGGAGGATCGTCTCCGGCGCGCCCTTGATCCAGCTCTGCGTGATCCGGCTCAGCATGGCGGGCGAGCCCTGCAGCGCCGTGCGCTGCATGTAGTGGTTGAGGGCGCGCACGCCGCCGAGCTCCTCGCCGCCGCCGGCCCGGCCGGGGCCGCCGTGCATCATGTGCGGCATCGGCGAGCCGTGGCCGGTCTGCTCCTTGGCGCAGTCGCGGTCGATGACGACGAGGCGGCCGTGATAGGCGCCGACGCCGAAGACCAGCTCCGCCGCGGCCGCCGGATCGTGGGTGTAGAGCGAGGCGACGAGGCTGCCCTCGCCGCGATTGGCGAGCGCTGCCGCTTCCTCCAGCCCGTCATAGCCCATCACCGTGCAGACCGGGCCGAAGGCCTCAAGCGTATGCACCTGCCGGGCCCGGAGCGGGTCGGCGCAGTGGAGCAGGAGTGGCGGCAGGAAGGCGCCGGTCTCGGGGTCGGCTCCCTCGACCATAACCCGGGCGGGATCGCCGAAGACCAGCTCGGCCTCCGCCTTCAGCGCCTCGACCCGGGCCAGCACGTCGCGGCGCTGCGCCAGGCCCACCACCGGCCCCATCCGCACGTCGTCCCGGGAGGGATCGCCGATCCGCACCTGCGCGAGGCGCTGGCCCAGGGCCTCGATCACCGCCGGGACGTGGGCGCGGGGCGCCAGCGCCCGGCGGATCGCCGTGCATTTCTGCCCGGCCTTGACGGTCATCTCCTTGGCGACCTCGCGGATGTAGAGGTCGAATTCCGGCGTGCCGGGGCCGGCATCGGGCCCTAGGATCGCGGCGTTGAGCGAGTCGCGCTCGGCCACGAAGTGCACCGCCTCGCGGGCGATGACGGGATGGCGCTGGAGCCTCTGCGCCGTCTCGGCCGAGCCGGTGAACGACACCACGTCCTGCCCGGTGAGGTGGTCGAACAGGTCGCCGGTCGGCCCGACCACGCATTGCAGGGCGCCGTCGGGCAGGATGCCGGATTCGGCGATCAGCCGCACCAGGGCGTGGGCGACGTAGGCCGTGATGGTGGCGGGCTTCGTCACCACCGGCACGCCGGCGAGGATCGCCGGGGCGAGCTTTTCCAGGAGGCCCCAGCACGGGAAGTTGAAGGCGTTGATGTGGACGGCGCAGCCGGTGCGGGAGGTCAGCACGTGGCGCCCCACGAAGCTGCCGCCGCGCGACAGCGGCTCCACCGCCCCGTCGATCAGGAATGTGGCGTTCGGCAGTTCGCGCCGGCCCTTCGAGGCGTAGACGAACAGCGTGCCGATGCCGCCGTCGATGTCGATCAGGTTGTCGGTGCGGGTCGCGCCGGTCTGGTGCGACAGGGCGTAGAGCCCGTCCCGGCGCTCGTTGAGATAGGCGGCCAGCCGCTTCAGCATCTCGGCGCGCTGGTGGAAGGTGAGGCGCCGTAAGCCCGGACCGCCGACCCGGCGGGCATGGTCCAGCACCTCGCCCATGCTGAGGCCGCCGCTGCCGACCTCGGCCACCACCGCGCCCGTGACGGCGCTGCGGATGCCGGTCCAGTCTCCTCCCGGCGCGATCCAGCGTCCCTGGACGTAGCTCTCCAGCCGCATGGCGTCCTCCCGTCTGTTCTATGTCCATTATCTCCGGCCCATTATTGACCGACCGGCCGGTTGGTCAAGCCGGCCGCCTCGACAGGATCGGCCTGGCGCCGCTATCGCGGTGCTTCGCTCTCAAGGGATCCGGATGGCCGACCTCCTCGCGCCGCTCATCGACCATTTTCATGCCCGTACGCCGATCCGCGCCGGCTCCCTGGTGGTCACGGTCTTCGGCGACGCGGTGGTGCCGCGGGGCGGGGCGCTGTCGCTGGAATCGCTGCTCGCCGTCACCCGGGCCTTCCGCATCGGCGACGGGGTAGTGCGCACCGCCCTGTCGCGCCTTGTCGCCGACGGTTGGTTCGAGCGCTGGAAGCTCGGCCGCAACAGCTTCTACCGCCTGACCGGCACCGGTGCCGCCGCCTTCGCCCGGGCGACCGCGCGGATCTACGGCCCGGCGGCCCCGGCCTGGTCCGGCGCCTTCGATCTCCTCGTCCTCGACGAGGCCGGCGCCGCGCGGGCGGAGTTCGCGGCGGCCGGCTACGGCAGCCTCGGGCCCGACCTGATGATCGGGACGGCGGCCACGGTGCCGGCGGGGGAGGGCGCCTTGCGCCTCGCCGCCCGGCCGGAGGACCCGGCCACCGCCCGCCGCCTCGCCGCCCGGGCCTGGCCGGTGGCGGAGGTGGGCGAGCGCTACGCCCGCTTCGTCGCGACCTTCGCGGCGGCCGGCGAGGCCGTGGCGGTGGAGCGGCCGGTGGGCCTCGATGCCCTGGTGCTGCGCATCCTGCTGATCCACGAGTACCGCCGCGCCGTCCTCAAGGACCCGCTGCTGCCCGCCGACCTGCTGCCCGAGGACTGGCCGGGCACCGCGGCGCGCGCCCTCTGCGCCACGCTCTACCGCGCCATCGCGCCGGCGGCGGAAGCCTGGCTCGACGCCCACGCGGTCAGCGACACCGGCCCGCTGCCGCCGCCCGGGCCGGCCTTCGCGGCGCGCTTCGCCGCCTGAGGCCGGCGCGCCTGAGCGGATGGCGCACCGCAACGTGTTACGAAAAATCTTGCAATCCAGAAATTCCGTGACATATTGAGGCTCATAAAGCCTAGGGAGGCGCGGCCATGTACACGCAGGCCCTGAACGCCAGAGAGAACGCGGTTCCGGTCGGCAGTCCCGAGGACGCCGACCGGGCCGCCCGGTTCCAGGCGCGGATCGACGCCGAGGAGCGGATCGAGCCGAACGACTGGATGCCGGAGGCCTACCGGCGCACCCTGACCCGGCAGATCTCGCAGCACGCCCATTCCGAGATCGTGGGCATGCTGCCGGAGGGCAACTGGATCACCCGGGCGCCCACGCTCAAGCGCAAGGCCGCGCTCCTCGCGAAGGTGCAGGACGAGGCCGGCCACGGGCTCTACCTCTACTCGGCCGCCGAGACCCTCGGCACCAGCCGCGAGGAGCTGTTCGACCAGCTGCTCGCCGGCCGGGCGAAGTACTCCTCGATCTTCAACTACCCGACCCTGACCTGGGCCGATATCGGCGCCATCGGCTGGCTGGTCGACGGCGCGGCGATCATGAACCAGATCCCGCTCTGCCGCTGCTCCTACGGGCCCTATGCCCGCGCGATGATCCGTGTCTGCAAGGAGGAGAGCTTCCACCAGCGCCAGGGCTACGAGATCATGCTGACCCTCTGCCGCGGCACGCCCGAGCAGAAGGCGATGGCCCAGGACGCCCTGAACCGCTGGTGGTGGCCCTGCCTGATGATGTTCGGGCCCCCGGATGCCGAGAGCCAGCACTCCGACCAGTCGGCGAAGTGGAAGATCAAGCGCTTCTCGAACGACGAGCTGCGCCAGAAATTCGTCGACGCGACGGTGCCCCAGGGCCAGTACCTCGGCCTGACCTTCCCCGATCCCGACCTCGCCTACGACGAGGCTGCCGGCCACTGGCGCTACGGTCGGATCGACTGGGAGGAGTTCAAGCAGGTGCTCGCCGGCAACGGCCCCTGCAACCGCCAGCGCATGAAGCAGCGCCGCGACGCCCACGCCGCCGGCGCCTGGGTGCGCGAGGCGGCGATGGCCCATGCCGAGAAGCGCGCCCGCCGGGCGGCGCAGGCCGATGCCGTGCCGCAGGCGGCGTGAGGGAGGCGACGATGCCCGAGCAGAAGATCCCGCTCTGGGAGGTGTTCATCCGCTCCCGCAACGGCCTGGCGCACAAGCATGTCGGCTCGCTCCACGCGGCGGATGCCGCGATGGCGCTCCAGGCCGCCCGGGACGTCTACACGCGCCGGGGCGAGGGGCTGTCGCTCTGGGTCGTGCCCTCCGCGGCGATCGTCGCCTCGGACCCGGCCGACAAGGACGTGATGTTCGAGCCCACCGCCTCGAAGATCTACCGCCACCCGACCTTCTACGAGGTGCCGGACGAGGTCGGGCACATGTGAGGGCAGAGGCCCGCGTTCCTGAGGATAAGGCGCGGGTTGCCCCCTCTCCCCACCCGCGGGGAGAGGAGAGTGCCCGCGCCTCATCCGTCACCGGTGCGATCCGATTGCCCAAGGCCCCCATGCCCACCACCTCCCTCAGCCTCACCGAGACCCCGCTCCTCGCCGGCATCCTGCGACGGGCGGACGACGCGCTGATCCTCGGGCACCGGCTCTCCGAGTGGTGCGGCCACGCGCCGATGCTGGAGGAGGACATCGCGCTCGCCAACATCGCCCTCGACTGCGTCGGCCAGGCCCGCTCGTTCTACACCTATGCGGCGGAGGTGGCGGGGGAGGGGCTGACCGAGGACGACTTCGCCTATCGTCGCGAGGCCGGGCAGTACCGCAACTGCCTGCTGGTCGAGCAGCCGAACGGCGACTTCGCCGGGACGATCGTGCGCCAGGTCCTGTTCTCGGCCTTCATCGACCCCTACTATCGCGCGCTCGTCTCGTCCCGCGACGCGACGCTCGCCGCCATCGCCGCCAAGGCCGAGAAGGAGACCGCCTACCACCTGCGCCATTCCGGCGAGTGGCTGATCCGGCTGGGCGACGGCACCGACGAGAGCCACCAGCGCGCCCGCGCCGCCCTCGACGAGCTGTGGCCCTACACGGGCGAGTTGTTCGAGGTCGACGCCGCCGAGGCGGCGCTGATCGAGGCCGGCACGCTGCCCGACCCGCGGGCGCTGCGGGTGGAGTTCGACGCTACCCTCGACCACATCCTGACCGAGGCCACGCTCACGCGCCCCGCCGGCGGCTGGATGCAGAGCGGCGGGCGGGCCGGGCGCCACAGCGAGCATCTCGGCTTCATCCTGGCCGACCTGCAATACCTGCAGCGCGCCCATCCGGGAGCGACCTGGTGACCCCCGCCGAGGCCGATCTTGCCCGGCGCGCGCACACGGCGGCGGCGACGGTCTGCGACCCCGAGATCCCGGTCCTCACCATCGCGGATCTCGGCGTCCTGCGCGACGTGACCGTCGCCGACGGCCGGGTCGAGGTCGCGATCACCCCGACCTATTCCGGCTGCCCGGCGATGGACGTGATCGGGATCGAGGTGCAGACCGCGCTGGCGCAGGCCGGCATCCCCGACGCGCGGGTGCGCCTCGTGCTGTCGCCTGCCTGGACCACCGACTGGATGACGGAGGCCGGCAAGGCCAAGCTCACCGCCTACGGTATCGCCCCGCCGGCGGGAAAAGCCTCGCGCCGGGCGCTGTTCGGCGAGGAGCGGGTGACGTGCCCGCATTGCGGCTCGTCCGCGACCGAGAAGGTCTCGGAGTTCGGCTCCACCGCCTGCAAGGCGCTGTGGCGCTGCCGGGCCTGCCGCGAGCCGTTCGATTACTTCAAGTGCATCTGAGGCGCCGATGACCCCCCGCTTCCATCGCCTGCGCGTCGCCGACATCCGCCGCGAGACGCCGGACGCCGTCTCGATCGCCTTCGCGGTGCCGGAGGAGGCGCGCGAGGCCTTCGGCTTCGCCTGCGGCCAGTACCTCACCCTGAAGGCGAATGTGGACGGCGAGGAGGTGCGCCGCTCCTACTCGATCTGCTCCGGCGTCGGCGAGCCGGAATTGCGGGTGGCGATCAAGCGCGTCGAGGGCGGCCTCTTTTCCAGCTTCGCCAACGAGGCGATCGCGCCCGGCGACGAGATCGAGGTGATGCCCCCGATGGGCCGCTTCGGCGTCGAGATCCGCCCCGACGAGGCCCGCACCTTCGTGGGCTTCGCGGCGGGGTCCGGCATCACCCCGATCCTGTCGATCATCCGCACCGTGCTCGCCGCCGAGCCGAAGAGCCGCTTCTTCCTGTTCTACGGCAACCGCGCCACCGGCTCGATCCTCTTTCGCGAGGCGCTGGAGAACCTGAAGGACCGCTTCCTCGACCGGCTCTCGGTCTTCCACGTCCTCTCCCGCGAGACGCAGGACCTCTCGATCCTCAATGGCCGCCTCGACGGCGAGAAGGCGGCGCTCTTCCTGCGCAACGTGGTGCCGGCGGCGCTCGTCGACCACGCCTTCGTGTGCGGCCCGAGCGAGATGATCGACGCGGTCGAGGGCGCGTTGCTGGGGCTCGGCCTGCCGCGCGAGCGCGTCCACGTCGAGCGCTTCACGCCCGCCGAGCCCGGCCGCGCCCGCGCCGCCCGCCCGGTCTCCGCGACGGCGGCACCGGCGGCGCTCGCCACGGTCATCACCGACGGCATCGCCACCGAGGTGCCGGTGGCGGAGGGCGAGGCCGTGCTCGACGCCGCGATCCGCGCCGGCCTCGACCTGCCCTATTCCTGCCGGGGCGGCATGTGCTGCACCTGCCGCGCCAAGGTGGTCGACGGCAGCGTCGCCATGGAGGTGAACTACTCGCTCGAGCCCTGGGAGGTGGAGGCCGGCTTCGTCCTCACCTGCCAGGCCCGGCCGACCTCCGGGCGGGTGACGGTGGATTTCGATCAGGTGTGAGGGAGCTTCCGAAGCTCGCGTCGAGCGCGACCACGGCTTCGGGCAAGCGCGGAGCGTTGTGCGGGTTTCGCAACCGGGACAAGTCTCTCGCTTGAACGAGCCTCACCCTCCGTCGTCATCCCGGGTTCTCGCTTTTAGCGAGCCCGGGATGACGACAGAGGGTTTCGAATCCGTCGAGCACATCCATCACGGTTGAACGTGACCGCCGGGCCTGAAGCCCGGCGGTCACGCCCCGCCTCAGCCCGCCTTCG
>NZ_LABY01000067.1 GCF_001043975.1 Methylobacterium variabile | reverse complement strand
AGGCGGTGCGCGCGGGCGAGGCGGTGATCCGCCTGATCACCGCCTTCTCGACCACGCCGGAGGAGGTCGAGGACTTCCTCGCCCTCGCCCGCGCGCACCGCCTCGCCGGCCGGCAGGCTGCGGCTCGTCCAGTCGTAGTAGAGGGCGCCGCCCCGGCGCAGGGCCTCGTCGAGCCCGTCGGGCAGGATCGGGAACAGCTCGTTGCCCTGGACCGGCCAGGCCAGGCGCACGCCGGGGATCCGCCCGAGGCCCTCCGCCAGGCGGGCCGCCATCCGGTTGGCGTGGGCGGCGTTGGCGAGCCAGTGGTCGTCGGCGAGGTAGGCCTCGAGCTGGGCGGCGAGGAAGCGGCCCTTCGACAGGATGTGGCCGGCGCGCTTGCGGCGGTACTCGAGCGTGTCGGCGAGGTCCTGGCGGAAGACCAGGATCGCCTCGGCGGCGAGGGCGCCGTTCTTGCTCGCCCCGAAGGACAGGATGTCGATGCCGGCGCGCCAGGTCATCTCCGCAGGCGAGCATCCCAGGGCGGACAGGGCGTTGGCGAAGCGCGCCCCGTCCATGTGGACCGTGAGCCCGTGGCCGTGGGCGATCCGGCAGAGCGCGGCGATCTCCTCGACCGTGTAGACCTGCCCGCTCTCGGTGAGCTGCGACAGGGTCAGCGCCCGGGGCGGCATCTGCTTCACGTGTCGGGTCAGACCGCTGAGGAAACCGTCGAGGGTGTCGGGCGCGATCTTGCCGCCGGTGCCGGGAAGCCCGTGCAGCTTGGCGCCGTGGGTGTAGAATTCCGGCGCGCCGCACTCGTCCTCCATCACGTGCGCCTCCTCGTGGCACAGGCAGAGGCCGAAGGGCGGTACCATGACGGCGAGCGCGAGCGCGTTCGCCGCCGTGCCGGTGGCGACCGGAAAGACCGCGAGGTCCTCGTGCTGGAACAGCGCCCGGAAGCGCGGGGTCAGGCCGAGCGTCAGCGGGTCGGCGCCGTAGGCCGGCATCGCGCCGCCGTTGTGGCGCACGATGGCCTCCAGGATCGGAGCGCTCGCGCCCACCACGTTGTCGCTCGCGAAGTTCATCGATGGAGGCTCCCTGGTCCCTGCGCCGCCGGTCCTCCCGAGGCTCCCGCGGGGCTAGGCGTGGCTCGAGGGACCATCATGCCGGCCGGCGCCCGCCCGGGCGAGCCGCTGCGGCTCATGCCGGTCATGCGCCGCAGCGGCGGGAAAAAGATGCGCGGCGTCGGGCGAATTCGTCGTTTCATTGCGGAGCGCGACCGTGAAACGCAACAAAAACACAACGGGAGGCCGAATGGCCTCTTGCTGGAGCGATTGGAATCTGGCAGGTTCCGCAAGTTAGGACAGTACCGCTGTCCCATTTTCCCGGTCGGGCCCTGCGCCTCCGGGTTCGCAAGGGCGCTGGCTTGTGGCTTGCACGACGGCCAAACGAGATTTGAAACGCGCCGCCATTCGGGCGGTGCGGGCGCACGCCGGCTGAACCCCAGCCTGCCGAGCGCTCGCGAGGTGCGGGCGCTTCCTTCGCGAAACGCGACCGAACCTCCCGCGGACTGAGACAACGAGGCGGCGGCCGGTGCCCTCGGCGCGCACGCTCCCGCGGCGGCCTTAGCGCCCGTCCGCACGACTTCGCCCGCTCCGAGCGGCGGGCCTGCCTGCCGCTGAGGCAGGTCCGCCCGCCGTTGAGGCAGGCAGTTCCTTCTCGGCCGGCGCGCCGCGCCCGGCCCCGCAAATGTGATCGAGTGCGAGCCCATGGGAGACCAGATGATGAGCGGCACGGACGAGTCCCAGCAGACCACCCGCGGGCAGGCGGTCCCCGCCCTCGTCGTGCGGGACCCGGCCCTGCCGGCGCGCCAGGGCCTGTACGATCCGGGCCGCGAGAAGGACGCCTGCGGCGTCGGCTTCATCGCCGACATGCACAATCGGCAGAGCCACGCCATCGTGCAGCAGGGGCTGCAGATCCTTGAGAACCTCGACCATCGCGGCGCCGTCGGTGCCGACCCGAAGATGGGCGACGGCTGCGGCATCCTGGTGCAGGTGCCGCATGGCTTCTTCGCGGCGGAGGCCGAGCGCCTGGGCATCGCCCTGCCGGAGGCCGGCCATTACGGCGTCGGCCAGCTCTACATGCCGCAGGACGAGGAGGGCCTCAAGGTCGTCGAGGGGATCGTCGAGAAGGCGATCGCCGACGAGGGCCTGACGCTGCTCGGCTGGCGCGACGTGCCGGTCGACCCGAGCGACCTCGGCGAGAGCGTGAAGGCGAGCGAGCCGCGCCACCGCCAGGTGTTCATCGGCCGCCCGGCCTCAAGCGCCGACCAGGACGCCTTCGAGCGCCGGCTCTTTCTCGTCCGCAAGGTGATCTCGAACGCCGTCTACACCCTCAAGGACGAGCGGCTGAAGGAATTTTACCCGGTCTCTCTGTCCTCGCGCACCATCGTCTACAAGGGCATGGTGCTGGTGAACCAGCTCGGCCACTACTACCTCGACCTGAAGGACGAGCGCTTCGTCTCGGCGCTCGCGCTGGTGCACCAGCGCTTCGCCACCAACACCTTCCCGACCTGGCGCCTGTCGCACCCCTACCGGATGGTGGCGCATAACGGCGAGATCAACACGCTGCGCGGCAACGTGAACTGGATGGCGGCGCGCCAGGCCAGCGTCGATTCCGAGCTGTTCGGCAACGATATCTCGAAGCTCTGGCCGATCTCCTACGAGGGCCAGTCCGACACCGCCTGCTTCGACAACGCGCTCGAGTTCCTCGTGCAGGGCGGCTACCCGCTCGCCCACGCGATGATGATGCTGGTGCCAGAGGCCTGGGCCGGCAACCCGCTGATGAGCGAGGAGCAGCGCGCCTTCTACGAGTACCACGCCGCCCTGATGGAGCCGTGGGACGGCCCGGCCGCGCTCTGCTTCACCGACGGCCGCCAGATCGGCGCCACCCTCGACCGCAACGGCCTGCGCCCGGCGCGCTACCTCGTTACCGACGACGGCCTCGTCGTGCTCGCCTCCGAGATGGGCGTGCTGCCGATCCCGGACGAGAAGATCGTCTCGTCCTGGCGCCTGCAGCCGGGCCGGATGCTCTTGATCGACCTTGAGAAGGGCCGCATCGTCTCCAACGAGGAGATCAAGAGCGAGCTTGCCGCGGCGCATCCCTACAAGGAGTGGCTGAAGCGCACCCAGATCGTGCTCGAGGACTTGCGCCCGGTGCAGCCGCGCGAGTCGCGCACCGACGTGTCGCTGCTCGATCGCCAGCAGGCCTTCGGCTACACCCAGGAAGACCTGAAGCTCCTGATGCAGCCGATGGCCGTGACCGGCCAGGAGGCGGTCGGCTCGATGGGCACGGACACGCCGCTCTCGGCGCTCTCCGACAAGCCGAAGCTCCTCTACACCTACTTCAAGCAGAACTTCGCGCAGGTGACGAACCCGCCGATCGACCCGATCCGCGAGGAGGCCGTGATGAGCCTCGTCTCGTTCATCGGGCCGCGGCCGAACATCCTCGACCTCGAGGGCACCTCGCGCAAGAAGCGCCTCGAGGTGCGCCAGCCGATCCTGACCAATGCGGACCTGGAGAAGATCCGCTGCATCGGCCATTTCGAGGACCGCTTCGACACCAAGACCCTCGACATCACCTATGCGGCCGAGACCGGCGCGCAGGCGATGGACGGCGCGCTCGATCGCCTGTGCGACCGCGCCGAGGCGGCGGTGCGCGGCGGCTACAACATCATCGTGCTCTCGGATCGCGCCGTCGGCCCGGACCGGATCCCGATCCCGGCGCTGCTGGCCACCGCGTCGGTGCACAACTACCTGATCCGCAAGGGGCTTCGCACCTCGGTCGGCCTCGTGCTCGAGTCCGGTGAGCCGCGCGAGGTGCACCACTTCGCGTGCCTGGCCGGCTACGGCGCCGAGGCGATCAACCCCTATCTCGCCTTCGAGACCCTGCTCTCGATGAAGGACGAGCTGCCGCCCGAGCTCACCGACGACGAGATCATCTACCGCTACATCAAGTCGATCGACAAGGGTCTGCTCAAGGTGATGTCCAAGATGGGCATCTCGACCTACCAGTCCTATTGCGGCGCGCAGATCTTCGACGCGGTCGGCCTGAACTCGACCTTCGTCGAGCGCGACTTCTTCGGCACGGCCACGACCATCGAGGGCATCGGCATGGCCGAGGTCGCCGAGGAGACGGTGCGGCGCCACCGCGACGCCTTCGGCGACGCGCCGGTCTACCGCACCGCCCTCGACGTCGGCGGCGAATATGCCTACCGCCTGCGCGGCGAGGCCCATACCTGGACGCCGGACACCGTCGCGACGCTCCAGCACGCCGTGCGCCTCAACCTGCCCGACCGCTACCGGGCGTTTGCCAAGATGGTGAACGAGCAGGAGAACCACCTCAAGACGATCCGCGGCCTGTTCCGGATCAAGAGCGCGGCGGAGATCGGCCGCACCCCGGTCGACATCGACAGCGTCGAGCCGGCGGCGGAGATCGTGAAGCGCTTCGCGACCGGTGCGATGTCCTACGGCTCGATCTCCAAGGAGGCGCACGAGACGCTCGCGATCGCCGTCAACTCCTTCGGCGGCCGCTCGAACTCGGGCGAGGGCGGCGAGGAGCGCGAGCGCTACCGGCCGTTGCCGGACGGCCGCTCGCGCCGCTCGGCGATCAAGCAGGTGGCCTCGGGCCGCTTCGGCGTCACGGCGGAGTACCTCGTCAACGCCGACATGATGCAGATCAAGGTGGCGCAGGGTGCCAAGCCCGGCGAGGGCGGCCAGCTGCCCGGCCACAAGGTCGACGCCAAGATCGCCAAGGTCCGCCACTCGACCCCTGGCGTCGGCCTGATCTCGCCGCCGCCGCACCACGACATCTACTCGATCGAGGACCTGGCCCAGCTGATCTTCGACCTCAAGAACGTCAACCCGGCGGCCGAGGTCTCGGTGAAGCTGGTGGCGGAGGTCGGCGTCGGCACGGTGGCGGCCGGCGTCGCCAAGGCGCGCGCCGACCACATCACCATCTCGGGCTTCGACGGCGGCACCGGCGCGGCGCCGCTGACCTCGATCAAGCATGCCGGCGGTCCCTGGGAGATCGGGCTGGCCGAGACCCAGCAGACGCTGGTGCTCAACCACCTGCGCGGCCGGGTGGCGCTCCAGGCCGACGGTGGCATCCGCACCGGCCGGGACGTGCTGATCGCGGCGCTGCTCGGCGCCGACCAGTTCGGCTTCTCGACCGCGCCGCTGATCGCGGCCGGCTGCATCATGATGCGCAAGTGCCACCTCAACACCTGCCCGGTCGGCGTCGCGACGCAAGATCCCGTGCTGCGCAAGCGCTTCAAGGGCACGCCCGAGCACGTCATCAACTACTTCTTCTTCGTCGCCGAAGAGGTGCGCGAGCTGATGGCGTCCTTGGGCGTCACCAAGCTCGACGACCTGATCGGCCGCTCGGAGTACCTCGACAAGCTCGCGGCGATCTCGCACTGGAAGGCCAAGGGCCTCGACTTCACCCGGCTGTTCCACAAGCCGGACGTGCCGGAGACGGTGGCGCTCCGTCACGTCGAGAGCCAGAAGCACCCGATCGATCAGGTTCTCGACCGGCGGCTCATCGCTGCCATCGGCGACGCGATCGAGACCGGCGCGGCGGTGACCGTCGAGGACGTGATCCGCAACTCCGATCGGGCCGCGGGCGCGATGCTCTCCGGCGTCGTCGCCAAGGCGCACGGCCACGAGGGGCTGCCCGACGATACCATCACGGTGAAGCTCACCGGCACCGCCGGCCAGAGCTTCGGCGCATGGCTCGCCGCCGGCGTGACGCTCAGCCTGACCGGCCACGCCAACGACTACGTCGGCAAGGGCCTGTCGGGCGGCAAGCTCATCATCCGGCCCTCGGATGCCCTGGGCTCGCCGTCGGATCGCACCATCATGGTCGGCAACACGGTGCTCTACGGCGCCATCGCCGGCGAGGCCTACATCCGGGGTGCCGCCGGCGAGCGCTTCGCGGTGCGCAACTCGGGCGCCATCGCGGTGGTCGAGGGCATGGGCGACCATGGCTGCGAATACATGACCGGCGGCGTCGTCGTGTCCATCGGCGAGACCGGCCGCAACTTCGCGGCCGGCATGTCGGGCGGCATCGCCTACGTGCTCGACGAGGACGGGTCGTTCGCCAAGCGCTGCAACCTGTCGATGGTCGATCTCGAGCCGGTCGAGGAGGAGGACGAGTTCATGCGTCGCTTCCACCAGGACGGCGACCTGGAGACCAAGGGGCGCATCGACATCCTGGCCGACATGTCGGGCCACGACGAGGAGCGCCTCGTCGGCCTCATCAACAACCACCTGAAGTACACCGGCTCGGTGCGCGCCAAGGCGATCATCGACAACTGGGACACCTACCGCACCAAGTTCGTGAAGGTGATGCCTGTCGAGTACCGGCGGGCGCTGCGCGAGATGGAGCGGGCCCGGATGCCGGTGGCGGCGGAGTAAGGCCGCTTCGAAGGGCGCGGGAAACCCCTCCCCCCTCTGCGGGGGAGGGGGCCCCACGAAGTGGGGCGGGAGAGGTGACGACGCTTCCGGAGAGGTCGCGACCTCGGTGACGGGCGCCATACCCAGCACCGTCGCGCTGCCCCTCTCCCAGCTCCTGCTGACGCAGGGACCACCCTCCCCCGCAGAGGGGGAGGGTTGAGGTGGAGCCTGATCGACGGGCTGGGACGTAAAGGAGAAGCCGCGGTGAAGATCTACGGCGACACGATGTCGGGCAACTGCCTGAAGGTGCGGTACGTCGCCGATCACCTCGGGCTCGCCTATGACTGGGTGCCGGTCGACATCATGAAGGCCGAGACCCGCACGCCCGAATACCTCGCCCGCTTCCCCGCCGGCCAGGTGCCGGGCGTGGAGTTCCCGGACGGGCGCTGCCTCGCCCAGTCGAATGCCATCATCCGTCACCTCGCCCGCGGCAGCGCATTGCTGCCCGACGATCCCTGGACGCAGGCGAAGATCGACGAGTGGCTGTTCTGGGAGCAGTACAGCCACGAGCCGACGATCGCGGTCTGCCGCTTCCACATGCGCTACCGGGGCGAGCCGGCCGACACCCGCGACCCGAAGCGGGTGGCGGGAGGCGAGGCCGCTCTCGACCTGATGGAGCGACACTTGACCGCCGCGGCGTGGTTCGTCGGCGACGCCGTCAGCATCGCGGATGTCGCACTCTTCGCCTATACGCAATTCGCCGACGAGGGCGGATTCGATCTCTCGGGCCGGCCCGCCATCCGGGCCTGGCTCACCCGTTGCGGGGAGGCGCTCCCCACATCCGCCACCGTCGCCGGGGTCGCTTAAGACCCGCCGCCGGCCCGATCACTTCACGAACTGAGCACTCTCCCGATGGGCAAGGTCACAGGCTTCCTCGAATTCGACCGGCAGGAGCAGAAGTATCAGCTCGCGGCCGACCGCGTGCGCCACTTCCTCGAATTCACCCTGCCGCTCGACGAGCACGACCTGAAGAAGCAGGCGGCGCGCTGCATGGATTGCGGCATCCCGTTCTGCCACGGCCCGACCGGCTGCCCGGTCCACAACCAGATCCCGGACTGGAACGACCTCGTCTACAACGCCGACTGGGAGGAGGCCTCGCGCAACCTCCACTCCACGAACAACTTTCCCGAGTTCACCGGCCGCATCTGCCCGGCGCCGTGCGAGGAGGCCTGCACCCTCAACCTCGAGAACCAGCCGGTGGCGATCAAGACCATCGAGCAGGCGATCGCCGACAAGGCCTGGAGCATGGGCTGGGTCGTGCCCGAGCCGGCCGAGGCGAAGACCGGCAAGCGGGTGGCGGTGATCGGCTCGGGCCCGGCGGGCCTCGCCGCGGCCCAGCAGCTCGCGCGCGTGGGCCACGACGTCCACGTCTTCGAGCGCGAGCCGAAGGCCGGCGGCCTGCTCCGCTACGGCATCCCCGACTTCAAGATGGAGAAGCGCCACATCGACCGCCGGGTGCGCCAGATGGAGGCCGAGGGCGTGCAGTTCCACTACGGCGTCAATATCGGCGTCACCCGCTCCTTCGCCAGCCTGCACAACGAGTTCGACGCCGTGCTGTTCGCCGGCGGCGCCGAGGCCCCGCGCGATCCCGGCTTGCCGGGCCAGGAGCTCGACGGCGTGCACTTCGCGATGCCCTACCTGGTGCAGTCGAACCGCCGCGTCGGCCAGGAGCCCGAGACGGCGGAGACCCCGATCCTCGCCGCCGGCAAGAACGTCGTGGTGATCGGCGGCGGCGACACCGCCTCGGACTGCGTCGGCACTGCCTTCCGCCAGGGCGCCCTCTCGGTCACCCAGCTCGACATCCGCCCGCGCCCGCCGGAGCGCGAGGACAAGCTGACCGTGTGGCCGTACTGGGCTACCAAGATGCGCACCTCCTCGAGCCAGGCGGAAGGCGCGGAGCGCGAGTTCCAGGCGGCGACCCTGCGGATCGAGGGCAACAAGAAGGGCAAGGTCAAGGGCGTGGTCTGTGCCCGGGTCGACGAGAAGCGCAAGCCGATCGCCGGTTCCGAGTTCCTGCTGCCCGCGGACCTCGTCTTCATGGCGATCGGCTTCGCCGGGCCGGTGGCCAAGGGACTGCTGGAGGAATCGGGCGTCGCCCGCGACAAGCGCGGCAACGTCGAGGCCGACGACACCCATTACCGCACCTCGACCGACAAGGTCTGGGTGGCGGGCGACATGCGCCGCGGCCAGTCCCTGGTCGTCTGGGCGATCCGTGAGGGCCGGCAGGCGGCCCGCGCCATCGACGAGGCGCTGATGGGGGCGACGACCCTGCCGCTCTGAGGCGGACGATCGTCCGGCAGGGACGACGAGGTCCTGCCGGCACCGGGTTTCAGCGGGATCCGCCCCGATCGGGGCGGGTCCCGTTTTCATGTCGGAGTTGCGGGATCACCCGGTGCGCGGGGGTGGGAGGGTCCACGCCGGATCATGGCCGGGCGGCCGACGATGTTCCCCTGCGTTGACCGTCCGACCCGGTCGCAGGACAATCTTTTCCCTGGATCTATTCCAATTCCAGCCAAGACCTGTGAGTTGTCCCCTGGCATTTCGGCGCTGAGTTCTGGGGAAGATGCGCCGGAGCAACACGGGAACTGATTGCGACGAGGAATGGAATAGTTCCAGATCTTGCCGCGAACGTGCGATTGATTGCCCGGCGGCGAGCTATTACGCCGCAGCAGCTCAGCTTCTGCCGGTCGAGGTTCCCGTGCGCCCAGGTTCAGGTTCCGCCAACAGGCGCCGGTCGCGCCTGCTCCTCGCGCTCCTGGGGAGCGCGGCGCCCGTGCTCGCGAGCGCCCAGGAATCCGGCGACACCATCGCCCTCGACACGATCACCGTCGCCGGCCCGCCCCAGTTCGCCGAGACCGCCTACGGGCCGGTGCAGGGCTACCGCGCCACCCGCAGCGCCACCGCCACCAAGACCGACACGCCGCTGCGCGACATCCCGCAGACCGTCAACGTGGTGCCGCGCGAGGTCTTGATCGACCGTCAGGAGACACGGCTCACCGACGCGCTGTTCAACGTCAGCAACGTGCAGCCGGGCGGCACCATCCAGGGCCGCAGCGACACCTTCATCATCCGCGGCTTCCGGACCCAGACCTACGCCATCGACGGCGTGTTCATGAACCAGGCCAGCAACTTCTACCCCGTACAGCGCGACCTCGCCGACGTCGAGCGGATCGAGGTGCTCAAAGGGCCGGCCTCGGTTCTGTACGGCCGCGGCGACCCGGGCGGCGTCATCAACATCGTCACCCGGCAGCCGAGCCTGGTGCCGACGGCCGATGCCAGCATCCAGGGCGGCAGCTTCGGCTTCCGGCGGGTGCAGGGCTCGGCATCCGGCCCGGTGCCGGGCGCCGACGGGGTGGCGGCCCGCCTCAGCTTCGGCACGCAGGTCGACCCGACCTTCCGCGACCTCGCCGGCCGGGACAATTCCCGCTTCTTCATCGCGCCGGCGGTGACGTGGAACCCGAGCCCGGACACGCGGGTCTCGTTCATCGGGGAGTTCACCCGGCAGGACACCGTCTACGATGAGGGCCTGATCGCCCGGAACGGGCGGGTGCCGCTCGACAACATCCGGCGCTACTACGGCGAGCCGTTCTCCCGCTACAACGCCAACGCGAATTTCGGCACCCTGAAAGTCGAGCACGACTTCAACGAGCACGTGATGCTGCGCCAGGTGCTCAACGCCCAGAGCGGCAGCTTCGACGCGATCGCGGCCCGGGCCACCGGCGTCTCGGCCAACGGTCTCACGGTCGCCCGCCGCACCACCGCCGCCGCCTCGATCTACGCGTCGGTGGACAGCCAGACCGAGCTGGTGGCGAAGTTCGACGTCCTGGGCCTTCGCCACACCGTCCTGTTCGGCGTCGAGTACTTCAACGGCTACCGGCGCGCGGTGACGACGCAGGGGGCGCTCTCCTCCGTGAGCTTCAACGATCCCCTCATCGGCGTCGCGCTGCCGGGGGCGCTCTCGCTGCAGAGCGACCTGAAGCAGAAGAACGAGCTGACCGGGCTCTATGCCCAGGACCAGATCGATCTCGGCTACGGCCTGCAGCTCCTGCTCGGGGTGCGCTACGACAGCGGCACGCAATTCTACTTCAGCCGCACCCCGACCTCGCGCACGATCCCGCCGGACCAGGAGCTGTCCGGCGTCTCGCCGCGGGTCGGCCTGATCTACCGCGTGGCCGAGCCGCTGGCGCTCTACGCGAGCTACACGACCTCGTTCAAGCCGCAGACCGCCAACGTCTTCAACGCCGCCAACCCGCCGCCGGAGACCGGTGAGCAGATCGAGGTCGGCACCCGGTTCGACTTCTCACCCGACCTGAGCCTGACCGCCTCGGTGTTCGACATCACCCGCAACAACGTCGCGGCCAACGACCCGGTCAATACCGGCTTCTCGATCATCACCGGGCAGCAGCGCTCGAAGGGCGTCGAGGCCGATCTCGCCGGGACGATCCTGCCGGGCTGGAAGGTCATCGGCGGCGTCGGCTACACCGACGCCCGGGTGACGCGGGACACCACCATCCCGGTCGGCAACCGCCTCGAGGCGGCGCCGCTGTTCAGCGGCAGCGTCTGGACGACGTACCAGGTCCAGGACGGGCCCTGGCGCGGCCTCGGGCTCGGTGCCGGCGTGACCTATGTCGGCTCGCGCTTCGGCGACATCACCAACACCTACAAGGTCGGCGCCTATACCCGCGTCGACGCGGCGGTGTTCTACGACCTCAACGAGCACGCCCGGTTCTCGCTGAACCTCAAGAACCTGACCGACGCCCGCTACATCGAGCAGCCGTTCAACCAGTTCAACAACCTGCCGGGCGCGCCGTTCTCGGTGCTGGCGACGCTGACGGCCCGGCTGTGACGCCTCAGCCCCGCGGCCAGCGGAAATCGTCGGCCCGGCCGGGCTGGGGCGGGGGCGCGGCGCCGCGGGTGAGGCTGCGCTCCAGGGTGTAGCCGGCATCGCCGTCGACCCGGGGACGGCCGGTGACGAGCTGGCCGCCGGGGGCGACCTCGTTGCGGGTGAGCGGCACCACCGGTCCGGCGGCGGGCTTCACCGGCAGGGCCGGGATGCCCGGCGGCTCCGGCAGGCTCGGCAGCATCGCGGTGATGAGCCGGTCGATGGCCGCGTCGTCGTCGAGCTTCGCCGCTCCCGCCGCCGCCGGCGTCTCCGGCGTCAGGGACGAGACCGCGTCGGGCAGCGCCGGGGTGCCCGTCGTCGCCTCGATCAGCCGCTTGATCTCCACGTCGGCGAAGTGCGCCACCTTGCGGGCGCCGGCCTGGGTGAAGTGCACGCCGTCCGAGGTGCGCAGGCGGGCCGGCTGCCCCTCGAGGTCGGGCCCGTTCGCGGCGTAGCGGTTGTCCTCGTCGACGAAGGCCGGCCAGATGTCGACGTAGACGCCGCCAGCGCGCTGCACCCGGTCACGGAAGATCTCGTTGAGCGAGGTGATGTCGGCCGAGAGGCTCTCGCTCTTCATCGGCGGTGCGCCGACCCAGACCACCGGCACCTTCCGGTCGGAGAAGACCTTCAGCAGGGCGTCGACGCGGTCGCGGTAGAGCGTGCGCCAGCGCTCGCTCAGGGGCTCGACGGCCTGGTCGCCGTCGCGCAGGGGCTGGCGGTCGTTGGCGCCAACCATCACGACGGCGTAGGACACCTTCGGATTGGACTTGAGATAGTCGTCCGCCGCCTTCGGCCAGTCGACCACGTCCTTGCGCACGAGGCCGCTGTCGCCCTTGGCGCGGCGGATCACCAGCACGTCGGGATTCGCCTCGTAGACGGTGTCCAGGCCCTGGCCCAGGAGATCGGCGAGGGAGTCGCCGAAGACCGCGATCTGCGTGCGCGGGTCGGTCTTCGGCTTCGGGACGGCGGGCCGCGCCACGACCGGGGCCGGGCGGGGCTTCGGCCGCTGCACCGAGCGGCCCTCGCGGCTGTGCACCACTTCCCGCTCCCTCTCCCTTCGCGGGCGCGGGGTGCGGTAGGCGCCGCGATAGGCGGGCCCGGGATCCTGCGCCTGGGGCGGCGGGGAGGGGCGGTCCTCCCACGGCCAGTAGAACTGGCGCTGCGGCTCGGGCGCCTGCCGGTAGCCGGAGTCGCGACGGCGGTAGCCGTAGCCGTAGCCCCCCTCGGCGGGGCGCCGGGGGGCGTAGCCCTCGTCGTAGTACTGGGCCCGGGCCGCGTCCGGCGCGGCCAGGCCCGCGAGCAGGCCACACAGGACGAGGTGCGACAGCTTCCGTCCAGCCGGCCACCTCATCCGCATCATCACCACTCCGCTCGGACCATCCGGCGGCGGAATATAGCGCAGGAGCGGGCCCCGGCCCAGCCTGGTCGCCGGGATCGGGTTCGCGTTGGCGCGCCGTCAAGGTTACGCGATGATGAAGGCCAGTGTAAAACCTCCGTTCAGCATCGCCGAAGGTCGTCAGCTCACGAACAACACGCCCGGGCGGATGACGACCGGCCGTTAAGCGCCGCGACTCGATGATGGCTCCACGCGAGCGACGGACCAGAACACGGTCGCCGCATGACAGGCGAGTGCTACGGATGACACGGACTGTACGGCGGCTGGGCCTCCAGACCGCGCTCATCGTCGCGATCTGGTCGGGCGTGCTGATGAGCCGGGGCGGCCAGGAGGCCGTCGCCCTCACCCTGCGGCCGGGGCTCGACCCGGTCCCGATCGCCGTCCCGATGGCGATGCCAGTCGCTCCGGCCCCGATGCCCGGCGTGCGGGTGGTGCTGCCGCTGCCCTGGACGAATGCCAGCGCCCTGCTGGCGAGCGAGGCCCTCGCCGCCCAGTTCGAGCCCGGCCTCAGCGGTTCGCGGTGACGACCGGCGACACCGCCCGGCCGAGGGACACCCAGCGGACGCTCTCGTCCGCCTCGCGCTTGATGAAGGTGTA
>NZ_LABY01000066.1 GCF_001043975.1 Methylobacterium variabile | reverse complement strand
GCCGGAGAGCTGGTGCGGGAAGCGGTCGAGGAGCTCGACCGGCAGGCCGACGAGGCGTGCCAGCTCCTCGCAGCGCGCCCGGATCGCCTCGCCGCCCCGCACGGTGCGGAAGCGCAAGAGCGGGTCGGCGATGGCCCGCGCCGCCGTCCAGCGCGGGTTGAGGGACTCGGTCGGGTCCTGAAACACCATCTGGATCTTTGGCCGCAGGCGGTGGCGGGCGAAGCGCGCCGCCGGCACCCGGCCGATCTCCTCGCCGGCGAACACGATCGAGCCGGCGGTGGGGTCGAGAAGGCGCATCACCATCGTCGAGGTGGTGGACTTGCCGCAACCCGATTCGCCGACGAGCCCGACGCTCTCGCCGCGGTTCACCGCGAAGCTCAGGGAGTCGACCGCCCGGAACGGCGCCTCCGCGGCCTTGCGCCGGATGAGGCCGGCCTTGGCCCGGGGATACTCCTTCACCAGGCCCGAGACCGTGAGGAGCGGCATCCCTGCCATCTCGGCCCGCTCCAACGGCGCCGCCGGCGCGCCGGGAGGCAGGAGGTCGCGCAAGGAGACGCCCGGGCGCGGCGTCGCCTGCATCAGCTTGCGGGTATAGGCGTGGGCGGGCGCGCGGAAGATCGTCGCCGCCGGTGCGGTCTCGACGACGCGGCCCTGCTCCATCACGGCGATCCGGTCGCAATAGGTCGCGGCCAGCCCGAGGTCGTGGGTGATGAGCACGGTCGCCATGCCGCGCTCCCGGGTGAGCCCGGTGACGAGGTCCATCACCGCCTTCTGGGTCGTCACGTCGAGGCCGGTGGTCGGCTCGTCGGCGATGAGGAGCTGCGGCCGGCAGGCGAGGGCCAGCGCGATCACCACCCGCTGGCACATGCCGCCCGACAGCTCGAACGGATAGGCGTGGTAGCGCTCGGAGGCCCGGGCGATCCGCACCTGCTCGAGCGCCGCGATGGCCTTGGCCCGCGCGTCGCCGGAGCCGGCCTCGGCGTGCTGGCGCAGCACGTCCTCGATCTGGTGGCCGACCTTGCGGATCGGGTTCAGGGCCGCGCGGGGGTTCTGGAAGATCATCGAGATCTCCCGCCCGCGCAGGTCGCGCATCTGGCGCTCGCCCGCGCCGCGGAGGTCGATGCCGGAGAAGCTGACCTCGCCGCCGGCGATCCGCCCGGCCCGGTCGAGGATGCGCATCACCGCGTAGGAGGTGACAGACTTCCCCGAGCCCGACTCGCCGACGATGCCGACGGTCTCGCCCTTGGCCACCGTCACGTCGACCTGGCGCACCGCCTGCACGGTGCCGCGGCGGGTGGCGAACTCGACCGTGAGGTCGCTGATGTCGAGGAGCGGGATCGCGGTCACGTGCGCCTCTGGGGGTCGACGATGTCGCGCAGCCCGTCGCCGATCAGGTTGAAGCAGAACACCGCGAGCATGAGCGCAAGGCCGGGGAAGAGGGCGATCCACCACTCGCCCGAGACGATGAAGCCGGCGCCTTCCGCGACCATGATGCCCCATTCGGGCGTCGGCGGCCGCACGCCGAGCCCGATGAAGGACAGGCCCGCCGCGTTCAGGATGGCGTAGCCCATGGTGAGCGACATCTGCACCATCATGATCGGCAGGATGTTCGGCAGGATGCAGGTCAGCACGATGCGCAGGTCGGTGTTGCCGGTGAGGCGCGCCGCCATCACGAATCCGGCGTTGCGGCGCTGCGCGGCCTCGGCCCGGGCGAGGCGGGCGTAGAGCGGGAAGTTGATGATCGCGGTCGCCAGGACGATGTTGCCGACGGTGTTGCCGAGCGCCGCGACGATCCCCATCGCCAGGACGAAGAGCGGGAACGCCATGATGGTGTCGGCGAGCCGCCCGACGATCCGGTCGGTCCAGCCGCCGAAGAACCCGGCCATGATCCCGGCAAGCCCGCCCGCGACGAAGACGAGGGCCACCGAGGCGACCGCGATGGTCAGGTCGAGCCGCGCCGCGACGACGACCCGCGAGAGGATGTCGCGTCCGAGCTGGTCGGTGCCGAAGGGGTGGGCGAGGGACGGCGCCTCGAGCGCGGCCGAGGTGTCGGAGGCGAGCGGGTCGTAGGGTACCAGCGACGGACCGAGGATCGCGCAGGCGAGGAGCCCGAGGAGGAGCGCGAAGGCGAAGCCGGTGACCGGGTTGCCGGCGACGACGGCGCCCGCGTGGGACAGCGTCGCCGAGAGGCCGGAGCGGGGCCGGTCGGCCGCGACGGCGGGGGAGCCGGCGGCGCTCATGCGGCGGCCCTCACGCGCGGGTCGATCAGCCCGTAGGCGAGGTCGATGGCGAGGTTCAGCACCGTGTAGAGCAGCGCCATCGCCAGGACGAAGCCCTGCACGGGCGCGAAGTCGGAGGCGATCAGCGCCTCGACCGCGTAGGAGCCGACGCCCGGCCAGGCGAAGACCTTCTCGACCAGCACGTTGGCGCCGAGCAGGAAGGAGAAGACCATGCCGAGCGTCGTCACCACCGGCAGCATCGCATTGCGGAGCGCGTAGGTCACCACGACCCGGCGGCTCGACAGGCCGGCGGCCCGGGCCGTGCGCACGAAGTCGGCGGCGAGCACGGCGAGCATCGCCGCCCGGGTGATGCGGGCGATGGGGGCGAGCGCGAAGATCGCGAGCGTCAGCCCCGGCAGGGCGATCTGGGCGAGCGCCGCCCGGAAGGTCTCGAGGTCGCCCGCCGCCAGGCTGTCGAGGAGGAAGAAGCCTGTCCGCGTCGGCGGCGGCGAGGCGAAGGCGTCGAGGCGCCCCAGCGGCGCCGGGGCCCAGCCGAGGACGAAGTAGAAGGCGTAGACGAGGAGGAGCCCGGTGAAGAACACCGGCAGCGACACGCCCGCGGTCGCCACGACCCGGCAGGCGTGGTCGACGAGCGAGCCCTGCTTGAGTGCGGCCGCCACCCCGAGGGGGATGGCGACGAGGAGCGACAGCGCGAGGCCGAACAGCGTCAGCTCGGCGGAGGCCGGCAGTCGGGCACCCAGATCCGCCGTCACCGGCTGGCCCGTTGTGAGCGAGCGGCCGAGATCGCCGCGGGCGAGGTCGGCGACGTAGCGGGCGAACTGCTCCGGCAGCGGCCGGTCGAGGCCGAGCTCGGCCCGGATCTGGGCGATCGCCTGGGGGGTCGCGGCGGGGCCGGCGAAGTAGGCCGCCGTGTCGCCGGGCAGGACCCGGGTGAGGAGGAACGACACCACGACCACCCCGGCGAGCGCCGGCAGCGTGGTGGCGAGGCGGTCGAGGAGCGTGCGCAGCATCGTGTGGCCCTCCTGAGCGTGAGTGTGATGGCCGAGGTCGCCGGTCGGGTCTGCCCCCTTTTCCGGACGACTGAAACGAAGTGGAAGGAGATCCGGGATCCAGCAGAGGAAGTGCCGCGAAGTGGCTCCATAGCCGTACCGTTGCAGACACACGGTCGCTTCACGAATTTTAATTGCTGGATCCCGGATCTCCTTCCGCTTCGCTGCCGTCGTGCAGGCCCGTTCCGGGCCCGGAAAGGGGGAGGATTGCAGCAACGTATATTGAAAATTTGGATCTTGCCTTCGGTTACGAGGCTGTCCCCTTGGTCAAATACCGAAAATCCGGCTCGCGGCAGGGCTGGAACTGGTAGCCGTTGATCGTGCGCTGCATCGCGACGTCGTGGGTCGGCTGGGCGATCGGCACCATCGGCACCTCGCGCTCGGCGAGTGACACGAAGTCGATCACGCTCCTGTCGTAGACCGCCTTGTCGTCGGTGAAGCGGGCGGTGTCGATGAGCTTGTCGAGTTCCGGGTTCTGGTACGAGGCGATGTTGAAGATCGAGTTCGCCCCGTGCAGGGTCCAGAACAGGTAGTAGTCGGGATAGTCGAGCCAGCCGGCGAAGCGGTTGAGCACCATCGGGTTGGTCTTCTTGGAGATCTCGCCGCGGAAGTTCGCACCCGGGATCTTGCCGATCTCGACGGTGATGCCGATCCCGGCGAGCGCCTCCTTGATCAGCACCGCCATCGGCTCGGCGACGGTGGCGTTGCCGGCGTCGAACAGCAGCGTGGTCGAGAGGCCGTTAGGCGCCGCCGCCTGCACCAGCGCCTTGGCCTTCGCCGGGTCGGTCCTGTACGGGAAGGGCTGCGGCCAGGCGACGCGCGGCGTCTCGGGCCCGCCCGACATGTCGAGGCCGCGGCCGAACAAGGAGGCCTGCAGGATCTTCTCGTAGGGCAGCACCCAGGCGACCGCCTGGCGCAGGCGCACGTCGGTGAACGGCCCGACGGCGGTGTTGAGGTAGACCGACCAGACCCCGTTCGGGATCGGCACGCCCACGACCTTGATCTTGCCGGCGTCGATCAGGTCCTTGAAGTCCTTCGGCGGCAGCCCGTACGAGATGTCGGCGTCGCCCTTCTCGATCAGGGCGCGACGGGTCGAGGGCGAGGCGATGTCGCGGGCGATGACCCGGCGCAGCTGCGGCAGCTTGCCGGACGTCCAGGCGTCGTTGCGGACGTAGATCGTCTCGACGCCGGGCTTCCAGCTCTCGACCCGGTAGGCACCCGAGCCCGCCACGTTGTTCTTGAGCCACTCCTTGGCCCACGGGTCGCCGCCGCCGTTGCGCTGGGCGAGCTCGGAATCGATCACGAATGGAATCGTGACGGCCAGGTTCGACATCGTCATCTTGTCCTTGCGGACGAAGTCGATGCGGAAGGTCTTGTCGTCGAGGGCGACGAACTGCTCCGGCTTCTCCAGCGAGCCGGCATTCATCTGCGTGGTGGCGAAGCCCCCGATCGACACGGCCCGGTCGAGGGACCACTTCACGTCCCGGGCAGTGACCGGCCGGCCGGAATGGAACTTGGCGTCGCGGAGCTTGAAGGTGCAGCTCATCCCGTCGGAAGCGACCTGCCAGCTCTCGGCGAGCTCGCCCTCGAGCTCGCCCATCTTGACCGCGTGGCCGCCGCCGCCCGGGATCGGCACCGGCGCGAAGCGCAGCAGGCGATCGTAGCAGTTGAGCGCGACGCCGTTCACCGGCTGCGACGCGCCGATGCCCTGCATGTCGAGGGAGTTCGGCCCGTATTCCTGCACCAGCAGCAGGGTCTCGTTGCGGGTCGGGTTCTGCGCCCGCGCCTGGCTTCGCGCCACGAACGGCGCGGCGAGCCCGGCGGCGAGGGCGGTGCGGCGGGTGATCATGCGGCGCAGACCTTCGGACGAGAGGAGGCGGATGCCCGCACCGGCGGGCACGCGCCGCGATGAGGCAAGGTTCAGACCGGCACTGAGAATTGTATGCAACACGGGTAGAGTGCATGCATTCAGCGGATGTTGCACGCATGTAGTTTGAGCGCGACAGCCGCAATTTCAGGCAGGCTGATCGCCTGATGGTGCGCCAGGGTGGGGCCGTTCGCGACGGGGGCGAGATGGACGAAGCGGCAGGACGGACGCAGGCCGAGCGGCTGGCAGGCGAGATCGCCGAGGCGATCGTCACCGGCGCGCTGGCGCCGGGCAGCCGCCTCGACGAGCAGGCCTTGGCGGACCGGTTCGGGGTGTCGCGCACGCCGGTGCGCGAGGCCCTGCGCCAGCTCGGCACCACCGGCCTCGTCGAGGTGCGGCCGCGCCGGGGCGCGGTGGTGGCGCAGGTCACGGCGGACCAGCTCGCCGAGCTGTTCGTCGCCATGGGGGAGGTCGAGGCCACCTGCGCGCGCCTCGCCGCGCAGTCGATGAGCCCGCTCGAGCGCCGCCGCCTCGACGCCCTCCACGACGCCATGGCCGACCTCGCCCGGGACGGCGACCCCGCGGCCTTCGCCCGCGCCAACACGACCTTCCACGGCGCGATCTACGCCGGCGCCCACAACGCGGTCCTATCCGACTTCGCGCTCGGCCTGCGGCGCCGGCTCCAGCCCTACCGCGCGGCGCAGTTCCGCCTGCCCGGGCGGCTCGCCCGCTCGCACGCGGAGCACGGGGCGGTGGTCGCCGCGATCCTGAGCGGCCGGGCGGCGGAGGCGCACGCGGCGATGCTGCGGCACGTCACGCTGGTGGAGAGCTCGGTGGAGGGATTGCTGGCGCGGGACGTCGGGGAGCGCTGACGGGGTCGGATGGCGCGGTGGATGTCGATGGCGCGAGGCACGATCAAAGCCCGTCAGGGAAAAACCCCGCCAGGTTCGATGATTGAGGAGTTCTTAACCTTGCTCGCAAAGCAATGCGAGCGGGATCGATCGGCGATGTCCTGGCGTGTCGATCGGTGGAGACCTGGAAACGCTTTCGGGAACTTACGTGCTTCTCACCGATGCGCCTCTCTCGTTCCATAATGTTAGTTATGCGACTCTCGGATGCGGCGCCGGGGAGACGTCCCGGCCGCGTGCCGGGCGGACATGCCGGCCTCCCCCACCGGACGCACGGCGCCTGCTCGGGTCAACCGCCGGAGAGCCGGCGTGAACAGCGCCGCGCGGTGATCCGAGCCCGACCAACCCGGGACGGCGGCGGTTGCGGGTGTGTCCGGACGGCCGGGATGCCGCCCGGTGCCGCACACCGCATTCGCCGGTCGTTCTCCGAGATCGGTCGCGCCGCCGACCGAACGGCCCGGTCACCCTCGGAGGGCTTGGCGGGCGCCGCGCCGGAAGAGGTGCTCGAGGGCCGTCGTGACTGCGGCGATGAAGATCGGGTTCGTCCGCAGATCGTCCCCGAAGACCTCGCGGACCTCGAGGAGAGCCGGCGCGAGCCGACCCGGCACCGGACCGGCCTCGTCGGCGATCGCGCGCAGGCGGGCGCTCAGCGGATCGCGCACGTCGATCGCGCCGCCGCGCTCGTCGCGGCCGGTGACGTAGCGCATCCAGGCCGCCACCGCGAGGGCGAGGCGGGGGAACGGTGCGCCGGCGGCGAGGCGGTCGCGCACCGTGCCGAGCAGGCGCTGCGGCAGCTTCTGGGAGCCGTCCATGGCGATCTGCCAGGTCCGATGCCGCAGCGCCGGGTTGGCGAAGCGCGCGAGGAGCGCGCGCTCGTACACGGCCAGGTCGACGCCCGCCGGCATGCGCAGGGTCGGCTGCACCTCCTCGCGCATCAGCGCCGCGGCGAAGCGGGCGCAATCCGGCTCGGCGACGACGTCCGCGATGGTCTCGAACCCGGCGAGGTAGCCGAGATAGGCGAGCGCCGAGTGGCTGGCATTGAGGAGCCGGAGCTTCATCAGCTCGTAGGGCGCCACGTCGGCGACGAGCTCGGCACCCGCCTCCTCGAAGCGCGGGCGGCCGGCGGGGAAGCGGTCCTCGATCACCCATTGCGAGAACGGCTCGGCCATCACCGGCCAGGCATCGTGCAGCCCGAGGGCGGCCGAGACCTCGGCCCGGTCGGCCTCCGTCGTCGCCGGCACGATGCGGTCGACCATCGTCGACGGGCAGGCGACCTCCCCGGCGAGGTAGGCGGCCAGATTCGGGTCGCGCAGGCGGGCGTAGGCCGCCAGCACGCCCGAGACGGTGTGGCCGTTCGCTGGGAGGTTGTCGCAGGACAGGACCGTGAATGGGGCGGTGCCCGCCCGGCGGCGGCGGTCGATCGCCTCGACGAGGAGGCCGGGCAGGCTGCGCGGGGGCCGCGGGTTCGCCGATTGCCCGCCCGCCAGGTCGGCCAGGATGTCCGGGTGGTCCTCCCGGAGCGCGCCGGTCGCCGGGTCGTGGCAGTAGCCCTTCTCGGTCACCGTGAGACTGACGAGGCGGGTCGCCGGATCGGTGAGCGCCGCCAGCACGGAATCGGGCTCGCGCGGGGCGACCAGGAGCCGGCGCACCGCGCCGACGACCCGCAGCCGCTCGCCCTCCCCCGAGCGGGTCGCCACGGTGTAGAGCCCGTCCTGGGGCGTGAGCGCGTCGGCGGTGTCGGGGGAGCGCAGGCTGACGCCGCAGATGCCCCAGCCCGCCTCGCCGGCGGCCAGGCGGTCGTCGACGGCCACGGCCTGATGGGCGCGATGGAAGGCGCCGATGCCGAGATGGATGATGCCGACCTGAGTGGAAGCGACGTCGTAGGCCGGCCGGGCGCAACGATCGGGCAGCCGGTCGAGGGTCGCCAGGGAGAGGCGCGGCGGGCTCACAGCGGCCAGCCCTTCAGCGAGGCCAGCGCCGTCATCACGCCGCGCAGCTCGGCGAGGCCCTTGAGGCGGCCGACGGCGGTGTAGCCCGGAAAGGCGTTCTGGCCGAGGTCGCTCAGCAGCGCGTGGCCGTGGTCCGGGCGCATCGGGATGCGCCAGCGCGGATCGCCGGCCTCGCGCCGCCGCGCCTCCTCGGCGAGGAGCGCCCCGATGAGGGCCACCATGTCGGTATCGCCGCCGAGGTGGTCGGCCTCCATGAACGAGCCGTCCGGCTCACGGGCGACGTTGCGCAGGTGGGCGAAGTGGATGCGGGGCGCGAAGCGGCGCGCCATCGCAGGCACGTCGTTCTGGGGACCGGCCCCGAGGGAGCCGGAGCAGAGGGTGATGCCGTTCTCCTCCGCATCGACCGCGCCGGTGACGAAGGCGAGGTCGTCGGCGTCCTTGACGATGCGGGGCAGCCCCATCAGCGGCCGCGGCGGGTCGTCGGGGTGGATCGCCATGCGGATGCCGACCTCCCGCGCGGTCGGGATCACGGCGCGCAGGAACGCCGCGAGGTTGTGGCGCAGGGTGCCGGCGTCGATGCCGCGGTAGCGGTCGAGCATGCGGCGCAGGCCCGCGATGTCGTAGCGGTCGAAGGCGCCCGGCAGGCCCGCCATGATGGTGGCGAGCAGCCTGTCGCGGTCGGCCTCGGTGCTGGCCTGAAACCAGGCCCGGCCGCGCGCCACGGCCTCCGGCGCGTGGTCGGCCTCGGCCTCGGGCCGGGCGAGCATGAAGCAGTCGAAGGCCGCGAACTCGTGCGCGTTGAAGCGCAGGGCCGTGCCGCCACCCGGGAGCGGATGGGCGAGCTCAGTCCGGGTCCAGTCGATCACCGGCATGAAGTTGTAGCAGACGGTCGTCACCCCGCAGGCCGCGAGGTTGCGCAGCGAGGCGCGGTAGTTCGCGAAGAGCGGCTCGAGGTCCCCTTCCCCGAGCTTGATGCGCTCGTGGACCGGCAGGCTCTCGACCACGCTCCAGCGCAGGCCGAGGCCCGGGTCGGCGGCGATCTCGGCCTTGCGCCGCTCGATCTCGGCGACGGGCCAGACCTCGCCGTAGGGGATGTGGTGCAGGGCCGTGACGATGCCGGCGGCGCCCGCCTGGCGGGCTTCGCTAAGGCCGACGGCGTCGCCGGGCCCGAACCAGCGCCAAGTCTGTTCCATGAGGCCTGTGGTGCTCCGCTGATCGCCGCCCTCGCGCCGTAACGGCTAGAGGTCGGCCTGGATGAGATCGGGGTGGCGCAGGGCGAGGTCGCTGGCGACCTTCAGCACCTCCGCCATGTGGCTGCGCATCGCCGCCTCGGCCGCGGCGGGATCGCGGGCGAGCACCGCGGACAGGATGGCGCGGTGCTGGGCGATGAGGACGTCGACCGGGGTGGCGGCCGGCAGGCTGAGGTAGCGGACGCGGTCGAACTGCGCCTTCTCGCGCTCGATGATCGCCCACACGCTGGCGAGGCCGGCGCCCTCCGCGAAGGCGCGGTGGAAGCGATCGTCGCAGAGGGTGAACCGCTCGGGGTCGTCGCGGCACTCTGCCTGTTCCAGGAGCAGCGCCTCGGCCAGCGCCTGCGTGCCGGGCGGCACGCCGCGCTCCGCGGCGCGCCGCACGATGGCGATCTCGAGCGCCTCGCGCACGAAGCGCGCCCGCTCCATGTCCGAGAGCGAGATCCGGCCGACGAAGCTGCCGCGCTGCGGCAGGACCTCGATCAGCCCGTCCTCGATCAGCCGGATCAGCGCCTCGCGGACGGGCGCGCGGCTGGTGCCAAAGCGGGCCGCCAGCTCGTTCTCCGACAGCTTCTCGCCCGGGCGCAGGCGCAGCGCGACGATGTCGCGCCGCAGGATCTCGTGGATCGCGCGCCGGTCCAGCGGACCGGCGGGCTCGTCGCGACCTGCGTCCCGGTCCGCGGCCGTTCGAGAGTACGCATACATGGCCAAGATCTGCCCCATCTCACAGGAATCCGATCGCGAGGCGCGCCGGGTCGATGTCGGCGAGGGTGCAGCGCGCCCCGTGCAGCTTGGCGACCTGCAGCACCGTGTCGTCGGCCGAGATCCCGGTCCGGGTCAGCACGTTGGCGGCGATCGAGAGCGGCTCGGCCAGCGCCGCGACCTCGGGGCTGAGGTCGTCCGGCACCGCGATGCAGTTGACGGCCGGCACCGTCAGCCGGTCGCGAAAGCCGCCGTCGCGGTGGACGCCGAACACTTCGAGGTTGGCGCAGACGTTCGGGCGTCCGATCCGGCACGGATAGCAGTGGCCGCAGGCCGCGACGGGATCGACAACCACCCGCTGCCCGGTCCGGAACCCGGCGACGCCGGGGCCAAGCACCTCGATCCGGCCGGCGAATTCATGCCCGATCACCCGCGGGTAGCGGGCGAAGGGGTTCGAGCCGTGCAGGATGTGGATGTCCGAGCCGCAGATGCCGGCGCGCTCCACCTGCAGCAGCACCTCGCCCGCTCTCAACGCACCCAGCTCCGCCGGGTCGGAGACCGTGAGGGCATGCGGCGCCTGAACCGAGATCGCGACCAACCACCCGTCCCGCCCATCTTGTTGACTAGTCGACAAGTATGATGTTGCGGCACCCGCGTCAATCGGCCGTGGCCCGACGAGCCGCCCTGCCCTGCCGGCCGGAACAGACTGACGAAGCCGCACGCTGCGGGTCGATGTCGATGAGCGTCGGCGTAAGGTCGCTGCCGCTCTCCTCGAACCGATGCGCCTCTCGAGCGTTGGAGGTCGAACCGCCTCGTATACTGCTACTGGGTATGACGAGGCTCGTGCTGTGCGCGCCGGGAGGGCTTCGCCGCGTGAGCGGTCAATGCCGGACACAGGTCGATGGGTCCGTCATCGCGGACCAGGGGCACCGGCGCGCCCGCCCTTCGGCCGGCTCCCCGTGAACGATCGGCGCAGCCACGCTGCCCTGGCGCGTGCCTCGGCGGATCCGCGCGCCCGAGACCCGCGCCGGCGCAACCCCTGTGCGCCAGACACCCAGAGGCATCCGAACCGATGACGACACCACCGAGCCCGTTCGTGGGATCAACCCCGGAGACGGAGGCGAGGCTCCTCGCCCTCGTCGAAGAGGTTCGCGCGACGGGCTATGCCTTCACCACGGTGACGCCGGCGACGCACGAGGTGGTGAACCGGCGGCCCGGCAACGCGGTGGCGCGCACGCTGCGCGACGTGCTCGGCTGGAGCCGGCCCTTCCACCCCGACCTGCTCCCGCCGGAGCTGTTCGGCCTGATGCGGGACGCTGGAGCGGCCGTGCCGGACGGCGACCTCTGGCGTCCCATCCTGCGGCTGTCGAGCCTCGACGGCGAGCTGTTCCTGCACTCGGCGTTCCCGCCGCTGGCGGCCGACGCGGTGTTCTTCGGCCCCGACACGGTCCGGTTCGTCCGGGCCGTCACCGCGCATCTGAAAACCCGCGCCACGCCGGTGCGCCGCGTCGTCGACATCGGCTGCGGGTCCGGCGCCGCCGGGATCGTGGTCGCCAAGCGCGCGCCCGATGCGGAGGTCACGCTCGTCGACATCAACGAGGCCGCGTTGCGCGCGGCCGCCTTCAACGCCCGCGCGGCCCGGGTCGGGTCGACGGTGCCGCGGCGCAGCAACCTGCTGGCGCAGGTCGACGGCGAGTTCGACCTCATCGTCTCGAACCCGCCCTTCATGGTCGACCCCGCCGGACGGGCCTACCGGGACGGCGGCGGAACCCACGGGTCGGGGCTGCCCCTCGCCGTGGTCGAGGCGGCGACGCGCCGGCTCGCTCCGGGCGGCACGCTGGTCCTGTTCACCGGGACGGTCATCGTCGAGGGACGGGACGCGTTCCGCGCCGCCGCCGAGGACCTGTGCGCCGGCGCCGGACTGGCTTGCGCCTACGACGAGGTCGACCCGGACGTTTACGGCGAGGAGCTCGCCGGTCCCGCCTACGCGGATGCCGACCGCATCGCCCTCGCGGTCCTGACCGCGACGCGACCGCTATGATGCCGGAGCCGAACCCGATGACGACCCAGAACGCCGAGACGCCCGAGGCGGCCGCCTTCCTGCGCGACGCGCGCGCCGGTCTGTCGGCCCGGCCGCGGGCCCTCCCGGGCAAGTACCTGTGGGACGAGACCGGCTCGACTTTGTTCGACCGGATCTGCAGCACGCGCGACTACTACCCGACCGGTCGCGAGATGACCCTTCTGCCCGGCGTGGCGGCGGAGGTCGCGGCCCGGGTCGGGCCCGGCGCCACGGTCGTCGAGTACGGCAGCGGCGCGAGCCGCAAGATCCGCGTCCTCCTCGACGCGCTCCCGCAGCCGGCCCGCTACGTGGCGCTCGACATCTCGTGGGATTTCCTGAAGGCGGCCATCGCCCGGCTCGCCCAGGACTATCCGGGCGTCGAGATGATCCCGGTCCATGCCGACTACTCGCAGCCGATCGCGCTCCCGGTCGACCTCGCGGGCGGGCCGGTGCTCGGCTTCTTCCCCGGCACCAGCATCAGCAACTTCTCAGGCCCGCAGGCGGTCGCCTTCATGGAGCGCGCCCGCGCCACGCTCGGGACGGGCTGGTTCCTGATCGGCGTCGACCCGACGCGCGACGAGGACAGGCTGCTGCGGGCCTATGGCGGCGCCGACGGCCTTATGGCGGCGCTCCACCTGAACCTGCTCGCCCGCGCGAACCGGGAGATCGGCGCGACCTTCGACCTCGACGCCTTCCGGCACGAGGCGCGCGTGCTGGACGATCCGTTCCGCGTCGAGGCTCACCTCGTGGCGACGCGGGACACGGAATGCCGCCTGGGCGGCGAGGTCTTCCGCTTCTCGGCGGGCGAGAGCATCCACACGGACAATTCCTACAAGTACGCGCCCGAGGCCTTCCAGGAGATCGCCCGCAGGAGCGGCTGGACGCCGGAGGCGGTGTGGCTGGACGAGCTCGGAGTGTTCAGCCTGCACCTGCTGCGCAGCGCCTGAGCCGGGAGCCGCACGACCCATGAAGGACGCGACGCACCTCTTCGGCCCAGCCCGGCCCTCCTGTCATCCGCGCCTCGCCCGCGGGGGACGAGAACCGACGACGACGTCCCATGCGCCGGTCGTCCGACGTCCGGGCGCCGTCGCGCAGGTGCCTCCCGCGTCCTGCACCCGTCTGACCTGAGACGTCGGCCGGCACGGTCGCTCCGTGCTGCGGCCTCCATCGAGGTGTCCCGTGTCGTTCTACCCCTTGAGTACCCGAGTTCCCA
Source organism: Methylobacterium variabile (assembly GCF_001043975.1). GTDB lineage: Bacteria > Pseudomonadota > Alphaproteobacteria > Rhizobiales > Beijerinckiaceae > Methylobacterium > Methylobacterium variabile. Next base: position 45,453 of record NZ_LABY01000066.1, on the reverse strand, counting down.
TGCAGCTTCCCAGAGATGACCGTGACCATCCGAGGGCCGAGGCCTTCCGTGCATTCATCCGCCAGACGGACTTTCCCTGCGTCGGGGCCAAGGCGGCCCTGTCCAAGGCGCAGCTGCGGGTCCTCGTCGCCCGGAGCGTGACGTCGGCGTGGGACGACATGCGGATCTACCCGGCCCTGCTCGCCTTCGCGGCGCGCTACCGGGCGCGGCCCGACCTCTTCCAGAGCTTCGCCGTCGTGTTCGAGGAGGCGGGCGACCTGAGCGAGGAGCAGTTCGAGCGCCACCTCTGGGACCGGCTCCAGTCGCTCGCCGACAAGGACGCCTGGCTCGGCCACCGGTGGGACGAGCGCGTGGCCGCCGACCCGGGCAACCCGCACTTCTCGCTGAGCTTCGCGGGCGAGGCCTTCTTCGTCGTCGGGCTGCATCCCGGCGCCAGCCGTCCGGGGCGCCGCTTCTCCTCGCCGGCCCTGGTGTTCAATCCCCACAGCCAGTTCGAGCACCTGCGGGAGACCGGCCGCTACGAGACGCTCCGCTCCTCCATCCTGCGGCGGGACGTGGCGCTGGCGGGCTCGGTCAACCCGATGCTGGCACGGCACGGCGAGCTGTCGGAGGCGCGCCAGTACAGCGGCCGGGCCGTCGACGACGGCTGGCGCTGCCCGTTCCAGCCGCGCCACGCGAATGCCGGAGGTTCCGATGTGCGCTGACGGCGGGACGCACGAGATTGCCCCCCGGTCGGGCGTCGCGTTCACCCTCGGGCGGGGGGACCGCCTGACCGTCATCGACCCGCGCGGCGAGCAGGTGGCGGACCTGCTCGCCTTCAACCGCCACGACGTCGACGAGGTCATCTCCTCGGGCCGCACGCTCGACTACGCGAGCCGGATCTACCTGACGACCGGCGACCCGCTCTACTCGAACCGCTCGAACGTGCTTCTGCGGATCGTCGAGGACACGGTCGGGCGGCACGACTTCCTGCTGACGCCCTGCTCGGCCGACACGTTCCGCATCATCTACGGCGACGCGCACCCCCATCGCGGCTGCTTCGGCAATCTCGCCGCCGCCCTCGCGCCGTACGGGATCGCGCCCGACCGCATCCCGGTCGCCTTCAACTGCTTCATGAACGTGCCCGTGGACGGGACTACAGGCTCCTTGAGCGTCCAGCCTCCGCTCAGCCGGGCCGGGGACTTCATCACCTTCCAGGCCGAGACCGACCTCGTCATCGGCCTGACCGCCTGCTCGGCGCTGCAGTCGAACAACGGCAGCTTCAAGCCGATCCACTACCGCGTCACGCCCGCCGCGACCGTGACCTGATAGGGCCGTAAACCCCGCTCTCGCTCACGAGGCGCGTTCCGATCATGCTCGTCTACGGCGACGTTCGACGCCAGGCCGATCCCCGCGAGGAGGTCGCCCGCATCGCGGAAGGCTGCGAGGCGGCGCGCCGGCTCGGTCCCGGGCTTTCGCGCCACGCCGCCCTCGTGGAAGTGCTGATCGCGACGGGCGAGCTGGTGCAGGGCGTGGCGGATGCGGAGTTCCAGCGCACCGGCCGGGATGCGCGCGGCGGCGACGCGGATCGTCTCGCCGGGCTGCTCGTGCGCCTCGCCGGCGCCGTCTGGGCGTCCTGGCAGAGCGGCTTTGCGCACGGCGAGATTCCGGCCGGCACCGCCATCGAGGGATTCTCCGCCGACCGTATGCCCGGTCCGCTGGAGATCCGCCTGCCCGAGGGCTTCGCCTTCTACGCCGTCTATCCGGAAGCCTACGCCCTGGCCGCCGCCGCGTCCGGCCTGGATGCCGGCGCGACGGTGATCGGCATCCGCAGCATCGGCACCACGCTGGGCGCCATGGTCGCGGCCGGTCTCGGCGCCGCCGACCTGGTGACCGTCCGCCCGACCGGTCACCCGTTCCATCGCGAGCTTCGCCTCTCGGAGACGCTACGGGGCGCGCTCGCCCCGGGTCCGGCGGCCCGCGTCGCGGTCGCCGACGAGGGGCCGGGTCTCTCGGGAAGCTCCTTCGGCGCGGCGCTCGGCCTCCTGCGCGACCACGGAGTGCCGGCGGACCGCATCGCCCTCTTTCCCAGCCATGCCGGCGAGCCGGGGTCGGAGGCGACGGACGAGACCCGCCGCCGCTACCGGTCCTCGCCGCGCCACATCCGGACCTTCGACGACCTCGTCCTGCGCGCGGAGCGGCCGGAGCATCGCCTGGAGGCGTGGCTCTCCCCGCTCGTCGGACCGCTGACGGCTCCCCTCGAGGACGTCTCGGGCGGAGGCTGGCGCACCCACCAGGGCAAGGATCCGAGCGCCTGGCCGCCGGCCCATCCCATGCAGGAGCGGCGCAAGTTCCTGGCGCGGAGCGAGAGCGGAACCTGGCTCGTGAAGTTCGCGGGCCTCGGGGCCGAGGGGGAACGGAAGGTCCGGCGCGCCCGCATGCTGGCGGTGGCCGGCTTCACGCCGGAGGTGGCCGGGTTCCGGCACGGCTTCCTGGTCCAGCGCTGGGTCGAGGACGCGATGCCGCTCGATCGCGGCCGCGTCGATCCCCTGCGCCTGGCCGAGCGGGTCGGCCGGTATCTCGGCTACCGCGCCCGCGCGTTCGGCTGCGGTCCCGGCCGGGGCGCGTCCCTCGAGGCGCTCTGGGAGATGGCCCGCCACAACGCGGCGGAGGCGCTCGGCGCCGATCTCACCCGGCGCCTCGACGGCTGGCGGGCGGCCCTGCCGGGCCTTGCGTCGTCGGTGCGGCCCGTCGAGACCGACAACCGCCTGCACGCCTGGGAATGGCTCGTCCTGCCGGACGGCCGCATCGTGAAGACCGACGCGGTCGACCATCACGCCGGCCACGATCTCGTCGGCTGCCAGGACATCGCCTGGGACGTCGCCGGTGCCGCGGTCGAGCTCGCCATGGACGGCGCGGCGGGGCGTCGTCTGCGCGACGTCGTCGCGCAGGAGACCGGCCGGCCGCCGGATCCGCAGCTCACCGCGTGGCTGGAGATCTGCTACTCCGCCTTCCAGCTCGGCGCGACGACCATGGCTGGCCAGGCGACCGGGGAACACGAGGAGAGCGCCCGGATCCGACGCCAGGCCGACCGCTACCGCGACCATCTCGTGGCGCGGCTGCGCGCCCCGCCCCGAACCTGACGCCTCACCCGAGAGCCATGATCCTCCTTCGCCACGGCCAGAGCGAATTCAACCTCCATTTCGACGCGACGGGCATCGATCCCGGGATCGCCGACGCCCCCCTGACGCCGCTCGGGCACCGGCAGGCGGAGGCCGCGGCGCGCCACCTCGAGCGGGAGGACCTCCGGCGCATCCTCTGCTCACCCTTCACCCGCGCCCTGCAGACGGCGGCCCCGATCGCCGCGCACCTTCGCGTCCCCGTCCTGGTCACGCCGGCCGTGAGGGAGCGTCGGGCCGCGAGCTGCGACGTCGGCACCTGCCGGACCGACCTCGCCCGCGCCTGGCCGCATCTCGACCTCGGCCTCGTCGACGAGGTCTGGTGGCACGAGGACGAGGAGCCCCACCACGCCTTCATGGAACGGGCCACGGCCTTCGGGGCCGACATGGCCGGCGACCCCGACTGGGGCCACACCCTGGTCGTGTGCCACTGGGGGTTCATCATGGCCGTCACCGGCCGCAGCGTCGCCAACGGCGCGTGGGTCCGCTGCCACGTGGATGCCGACGGGCGGCTGGCGGCAGCGGATCCCTGAGCGCTCCAACGCACTGGAGCGGATGCAGCGTGCGGCCCGGGGACTCGGGTCACGCCCGCCTGAGCGTGCGGCGGATCGTGCAGCGCGGCGCGGCGCCCCAGCGATACTTGTACGGTTCCTCGCCGCGCAGGAAATGGAACTCCCCGGCGCCGCCGGCCGCGCTCGCCTCGATGAGGCACGCGAAGGCCAGCGTGCCGAAGCTCTGCCCGGGCACGCTCACGTCGACGGCATTGATGTAGGAGTACCCTCGCGCCCCGTCGGCGAAGCCGTACAGCACCGCAGCGACCGTGCCCTCGCGCCGGACCACCGACATCCGCAGGAGCCCGGCCTCCGCCAGCGCGGGGGCAGCCGCGCGATGGAAGGCCTGCACGCGGGGATCGCCGAGCACGCCGGGCTGCCCGTCCCGCGCCCATCGCTGGCGATGCAGCTCGAACAAGGCCTCCAGCACGTCCGCGACGTCCCCGGCGCCGACGAGCTCCTCGCTGATGCCGCCGAGCCGCTCGGCGCGGTGGCGGTCGTGCACGACCTTGCGCCGCTGACTGCGCGACAGGCCCTCAAGCGGCGATCCCTGCGCGGGCAGGGTCAGCACCGGGCAGATCTCCGCCTCCTCGTCGACGGCCGTCCAGCCGCGGGGCGGCGCTCCAAGGAGCGGGGAATCGGATCGCAGGTCGGGCAGCAGCACCTCGTCACAGGCCTCGGCCGAGCCGAGGATCGCCGCCCACACCCGCTCCGTCGGCGTGCCGGGCGCGACCAGCACGTCGCAATAGTCGCTGTGGCCGGCGCCGACCGGCACGAGCCGGCGCAATCCGGCATCGTGCCACACGAACAGGGGCAGTGCCGCGACGAGCGTCCCGTCCGCGTCGCGGACCTCCGCATCGCGGCGCTCGCCGCCTCCCAGATGCGTCCACCAGGCTTCCAGCCAGGCCGGCGACTGGAACGGCGTCGCCCGGGGATCGCGCCGCCACAGCGACCAGTGCTCCTCCGGCGTCACGGGATCCGCCTCAGCTGGAAGCCCTGGGCGTCCCAGATCGCGAAGGGGCGCTCGCCCGCGCGGATCACCGCGAAGCCGTGGCCGGCGGCGAGCGCGCGGGCCTCGGTCACGTCCCGCTCCGGGTCGCCGCGAAACGACCAGTTGAACACGAGGAGATCGCCGCCAGGTCGGAGCACGCGCGCCGCCTCGGCCATGAAGGAGTCGAAGGCGCCCGCATGAATGACATAGGGCAGGCTGTCGGCGGCGAGGAAGAGATCGATCGCACCGGGCTCGACCGGCAGGCGGGCCGCCGCGTTCCGCGCGAACCTGACGGTGCCGCGGCCTTCCGCCCGACGGCGCGCCTCGGCGATCATCTGCCCGGACAGGTCGAGGCCGAGGACCGACTCCGCCCCGTCGGCCAGCGCGATCGCCACCCGGCCGATGCCGCACCCGAAATCCAGGATCCGGCCGGAGGCGGACGGGGACCAGGCGCGGATGACGCCGACGAGCTCGGCCGTCGCCGCCGCGAGCTCGTCCGGATCGCCGAGGGAGTAGAGGGCGACGCCCGCCTCGGGCGCCTCGACGGCGAGCCGGTCGAAGATCGCGGCGGTCGAGGCGAGGACGTCGTCCCCGCTCGGCCAGAGCGGGGAGCGGGCGAGCCGGCCGAGGCTCTCCAGGCGATCGCCGTGACGCGCCGCCAGCCGCGCCAGGGCAGCGAGCTGATGCGACCCGGGATGGCCGGCGGCCACGTCCGCGAGGTGCGCGGCATCGACGCGCCCACCCGCGAGCAGCAGGCGGGCGAGCGCGATCTGCGGCGAGATCTCGCCCCGTCCGCACTGCTCGAGGATCACGCGATCTGTCATGCCACCCGCTCCGCTCGCGCGGGGAGATAGGTGGCGGCGACGGGGCGCACAGGGCGTTTGTGAGGCTTTGACGACCGGTCGCGAGCCAGGGCCCAAGCCTCAGGCCGGGTCCAGACCATTGCGGCGGTGGATCTCGCGGATCACCGCACTGTGGTCGAGGTCGCCGTCGCCGTGCGCGATCATCTCGGCGAACAGGCGATCGACGAGGGTCAGGACGGGCAGCGTCAGGCCGAGCGTCGCGGCGTGGGACACGGCCGTGCCGGTGTCCTTGACCTGGTACTTGGCCGGGCCGCCGGGAGCGAAGTCGCGGGCGATCATCCGCAGGGCGTGCTGCTTGAGGATCGTCGAATCGGCGAAGCCGCCGAGGAGCGCCTCGCGGACCTTGGCCGGATCGGCTCCGCCGCGCTCGACGAAGGTGATCGCCTCGGCCACCGTGACGATGGTCGAGGCGACGATGGCCTGGTTGGCGAGCTTGGCCAGCTGGCCGCAGCCCGCCGGTCCGACATGGGTCGGCCTGCCCATCGCGGCGAGGATCGGCTCGGCCCGCCCGAACGCCTCCGGGCTGCCGCCGGCCATGATCGCGAGGGTGCCGGCGACCGCGCCCCGCTCGCCGCCGGAGACGGGAGCATCGACGTAGTGGATCCCGGCCGCGGCGGCGGCCTCGGCCTGGCGCTGCGCGGTCTCGACCGGGATCGAGCTCATCACGGCGAGCACGCTGCCGGGCGCCATTGCCGCGAGCGCGCCACCGGGCGCGGGCGCCGCGAGTGCGCCGTACCGGCCGAGCAGGATCTCGTCGCAGACCGGGCCCGAGCTCAGCATGCAGATCACCGCGTCGGCGCCGTCGGCCGCCTCGCGCGGGTCGGCGGCTCTCGTCGCTCCGGCATCCGTGAGGGCGTCCGCCTTGTCCGGCGTGCGGTTCCAGACCCGGACGGCGTGGCCGGCCCGGCAGAGGTGGCGCGCCATCGGCGCGCCCATGATGCCGGTGCCGAGGAAGCCGATCGTCAGGCGCGTCATCGGGCCGCCTCCGCGCCGCAGCAGGTCCGGCCGAGGAAGCGCACCGGCCGCTCCTCCTCGATCAGCGCGGGGAAGCCGTCCCGGAACCGGGCGAGGTGCGGCGTCTCGAGATGGGCGTCGAAGGCGGCGCGGTCGTCGTAGACCTCGTAGAACACCACGGTCTGCGGGTCGCTCTCGCTCACCGCGACGTCGAAGGCGCGGCAGCCCGGCTCGTGGGCCACCGAGGAGCGGGCGTCGTCGTGGGCGAGGTCGAGGAACGCGTCGAGGGCGCCGGGCTTCACCCGGAACTCGGCGACGACCACGAAGGGCCGGGAAGCGTTGGGATTGGGCATGGGCTCGGACATGGGCGGGCTCGCGCGGCACCGGCCCGTCCGGCGCCGGATCGTCGGATCCGGGAGAGGGAGGGCGCCGCCGGCCGGACGGGCCGGCCGGCGGCGCCTCGCGTCATGCGGTTTCGGTATCAGGCCGCCTTCTGCGGGGCCGTCCGGCGGGTCTCGTCCTCCATCTGGCGGCGCAGGGCCACCACGTCGAGGTCGCTGGTGAGCTCGACGTCGTCGACGCTCACGATCTGATCCTTGCCGACCGGCCGCTTGAGCTTGACGTTGTGGGCGAGCCCGATCGGCAGGGCGCCCAGGGCGAGGCTGCGGGTGGCGGGGATCGCGTTCGCCCACACGGCGTAGCCGCCCTCGCCGTCGAGCATCTCGCCGGGCTTGAGGTCGCGCTTGGCGGTGGCCACCGCGTCGCCACGGAACTCCTTCGAGCAGCCGGTCGGCTCGTTGCGCAGCACAGCCGAGAGCACGCTGACGCTGGTCTCGAGGCCGATCATGTGGAAGGGGCGCCACATCGAGCCGTACCAGCCGGACGGGTCGGTGAGCAGGCCGTACTGGCGGAAGCACGCCTTGGTGTACTCGCTCGTCGCCTTGAAGGTGACGAACACGCCGTAGCGGATGTTGTTGAAGACCTCGCGCCCGTCCGGCTCCTGGCTCGCCGCGATGTCGACGAGGCCGCTGCGCGGCAGGCGGCCGCCGTCGGCGACCGGGCGGAAGACCCGGGCGAGGTCGTGCAGGCCGGTCGGCGGGAAGGCGAGGCCGTCGTCGGGGCAGTCGAGCCCGGTGCCGTTGGCCACCGCCGCCATCTCGATCGCCGCCTTGGTGCCGTCGGTGAACGAGTTGTACATTTTCGGGTTGAAGTCGCCCTTCTTCACCTCCTCCTCGGACCAGCCGAAGTAGCCCCAGACGGTGTCGGGGGTGGAGTAGCGGTAGCGCGGCTCGAAGTTCATGCCCTTGCCGGCCGAGGTCAGCTCGAAGCCGCAGGAGCGGGCCCAGTCGACCAGCTCGCAGATGATCGCCGGCTGGTCGCCGTAGGCCATGGAGTAGACGACGCCCTGGCGGCGCGCCCGCTCGGCGAGCAGCGGGCCGCACAGCACGTCGGCCTCGACGTTGACCATCACGACGTGCTTGCCGGCGTCGATCGCCTGGATGGCGTGGCGGATGCCGGCGATCGGGTGGCCGGTCGCCTCGATGATGCACTCGACCTCGTCGCAGGCGGCGAGCGCGCCGGCATCGTCGGTGACGCAGGTGCGGCCGGACTTCACGGCGTCGCCGAGGGACGTGGCGGCGTAGCGCTCCGCCGGCCAGCCGACGCGGGCGAGGGATTCGCGGGCGCGGCCGACATTGAGGTCGGCGACGCCGACGACGTGCAGGCCCTCGATGCGCTGGGCCTGGGCGAGCACCATCGAGCCGAACTTGCCGGCGCCGATCAGCCCGACGCGGACCGGACGGCCGGCCGAGGCGCGGGCGAGCAGCAGGGTGGACAGGTTCATCGGTTTCCTCCGTTTTTCGCCGACCGGGCTCTCGTCCGCCCGTTCCGCGCAGGGAGCACGGAGGGCGGGGCCGGTCTCGGCGCGACCGCGGCGGGCGCGTGGTGCCGCCCGGCGAGGTCGTGACGCCGGAGACGCTAGAAGCGCGTTTCTTGAAGGACAATCCAGATTTCCGACGCGATCGTGAAGCGCCGCTAAAGGTTTGCCGGGAGGGTCTCCGCGCTCCGCTCCGCCGCCCAGGCGTCCCGCTCCTGGCGGATCCAGTCGAGGAAGGCGCGCACCTTGCGGTGGCGCAGGTGGTCGGGCGGGCACGTCACCCACTGGGTGACGAGGGTGATCCGCGGCGGCGTCGCGAGCGGGCAAACGAGCCGCCCTGCCCGCAGGTCGCCCCACAGCATCAGGTCGCTCTCCAGCGCGATGCCGAGGCCGCCCGCGGCGGCGTCGATCGCCATGTGGGTGCGGTCGAACAGGAGCCGGCGCCAGCGCGCCGCCGGCACGACGCCGGCGAGCTTGAACCAGTGCGCCCACTGCACCTGCGACTTCACCGAGTGGATCAGCCGGTGGCGGGGCAGGTCCTCCGCCGCGAGGCTGCCGGGAGCGGCGAGGGACGGGGCGCAGACCGGCCGGAAGCTCTCCTCCGCCAGCCCCTCGGCGAACAGCCCGGGCCAGCCGCCGGTGCCGTGCCGGATCTCGACGTCGACGCTCTCCTTCTGGAACGCCGTCGGCTCGTTGGTGCCGTCGAGGCGCAGCTCGATGTCCGGATGCGCCTCCACGAAGCCGGCGAGCCGCGGCAGGAGCCACTTGGTCGACAGGCTCGGGGTCGCCCGCACGGTGAGCGTCGTGACCGACCGGAAGCCCTGGATGCGCTGGGTCGCCTCCATGATCCGGTCGATCTCAGCCCCGATCATCTCGAAGTAGCGCTCGCCCGCCTCGGTCAGGACGACGTTGCGGCCGGCCTTGCCGATGAGGGCGGTGCCGAGGCCGACCTCCAGGGTCTGGATCTGCTGGCTCACCGCCGAGGGCGTGACGCCGAGATCCTCCGCCGCCCGGGTGATGCTGCCGAAGCGGGCGACGGCGTGGAAGACCGTGATGGCGCGGAGCGGAACCGACATCCCAACAGTTTAGCTGCGCTTCACGGATCTGCAAATAATCTGGATTGTCCTACAAGAAGCCGGTTCCTAGTGTCGGCCCTCAGCAAGACGAGCCGCCCCGCGCCCACCCAAACGGTGTGAGCCGACAGCGAGGGCGCCGATACGACAGGGAGGACGACGAGCGCGAGGCCGCGCTCCGCCGCGTGCCATCCGGCCGGCCTGAGCCAAGCCCCCCGAGCCAAGCCCCGCGAGCCATGCCCGACGAGGCGGCGTCCCGGCTGCGACACGCATCACGCCCACGCCTTGACGAAACGATGCCGCACCGCCGAACGCGCGGATGACGGCGCGCTGGAGGAAGCCCATGACGTCCACGCCCGATTCCAAGACGCCCGGATCCAAAACGCCCGGATCCAAGACGTCCGATTCCCGGACAGGCCTGTCGCGCCGCCTCGTCCTCGCCGGTGCGGCCGCGGTCCCGCTCGTCGCGATCCGCACCGGCCCGGCGCGGGCCGCGGAATTCACCTACAAGCTCGCCACCGGCCAGTCCCTGACCCAGCCGATCAACGCCCGGCTCGAGCAGGCCTGCCAGCGCATCCGCGAGGCCTCGGGCGGGCGCATGGAGCTGCGGTTCTTCCCCGCGAGCCAGCTCGGCTCCGACACCGACCTGATCACCCAGGTCCGCACCGGCGGGATCGAGTTCCTCAACATCGCCGGCTCGGTGATCTCGACGGTGGCGTCCGGCGCGGCGATCACCAACGTGGGCTTCGCCTTCTCGGATTACGAGCAGGTCTGGCGCGGGGTCGACGGGCCGGTCGGCCAGTACGTCCGCAGCCAGATCGAGAAGGCCGGCCTCCTCGTCGCCGCCAAGGCCGCCGACAACAGCTTCCGGCAGATCACCTCCGCGGCCAAGCCGATCCGGACGCCCGAGGACCTCAAGGGCTACCGCATCCGCGTGCCGGTCGCGCCGATCTTCACCTCCCTGTTCTCGGCGCTGGGCGCGAGCCCGACGTCGATCAACTTCAACGAGCTCTACACCGCGCTGCAGACCCGGCTGGTCGACGGGCAGGAGAACGGCCTCGTCGCGATCGACGCCGGCAAGCTCTACGAGGTGCAGAAATACGTCTCGGAGACCAACCACATCTGGGACCCGTTCTGGATCGTGGCCAACCGGCGGGCGCTGACCCGCCTGCCCGAGCCGCTGCAGGAGATCGTCCGGCGCGAGTTCGACCGCGCCGCGCTGGAGCAGCGCGAGGACGTCGTGCGCCTCAGCGGCACGCTGAAGACCCAGCTCACGGCCCGCGGGCTGGTGTTCGAGAAGGCCGACAAGGAGGCCTTCCGCCGGGGCCTGACCCAGGCCGGCTTCTACCGCGACTGGAAGGAGAAGTTCGGCCCCGAGGCGTGGAAGGCCCTCGAGGCCGTGACCGGGGGGCTGGCATGAGCGCGCTCGCCGACACCCACGGGCGCGCGGCCGCCCTCCCCTCCGACTGGCTCTCGTCCGCCGAGCGCGCGTTGCGGCTCGCCGTCGAGGTGCCGGCGGCCATCCTGGTCGCCGCCGAGGCGGTGATCCTGTTCGCCGGCATCGTCTCGCGGGCGATCGGGCACTCGATCATCTGGAGCGACGAGCTCGCCTCGATCCTGTTCCTGTGGCTCGCGATGCTGGGCAGCGTCGTGGCGATCCAGCGGGCTGAGCACATGCGGCTGACCTTCGTGGTCGGCTCGCTGTCGCCGCGGGCGCGGGCGTGGTGCGAGGCGCTCGCCGTCGGCACGGTGTTCGCCTTCCTGGCGCTCCTCATGCACGCGGCCTACGACTACACCGAGGACCAGTCCTTCGTGGAGACCCCGGCGCTCGGCTGGTCGGGGACGGTCCGGGCGCTCGCGGTGCCGGTCGGCTTCGCGCTGGCGCTCCTGAGCTGCGCCTTACGCCTCGCCCGCCACCGGGTCGCCGACCTCCTCGGCGTCGGCGCGGTGCTGGCCGTCCTGATCGCGGTCCTCGCCGTCGCGGCGCCGGCGCTGACCGGCATGGGCAACTGGGCGCTCCTGGTGTTCTTCGTCGGCCTGCTCGGGGTCGGCATCCTGGCCGGCGTGCCGATCGCGTTCTCGTTCGCGCTCGCGACCTCGGCCTACCTGCTGACCACGACCTCGACCCCGCTCACCGTCGTCGTCGGGCGCATGGACGAGGGGATGAGCAGCCTGATCCTGCTCGCCATCCCGCTCTTCGTGCTGCTCGGCCAGCTCGTCGACGCGACCGGGATGGCGCGGGTGATGGTGGCGTTCCTGGCCTCGCTGCTCGGCCACGTGAAGGCCGGCATGTCCTACGTGCTGCTCGGCGCGATGCTCCTCGTCTCCGGCATCTCCGGCTCGAAGACCGCCGACATGGCGGCGGTGGCCCCGGTGCTGTTTCCGGAGATGCGCCGGCGCGGGATGAAGGACGGCGAGCTGCTCTCGATCCTCGCGGCGTCGGGCGCGATGAGCGAGACGATCCCGCCCTCGATCGTGCTGATCGCCATCGCGTCGGCGACCGGCGTCTCGATCGCCGCCCTGTTCACCGCCGGGATCCTGCCGGCGCTGGTGCTGGCCCTCGTCCTCGCGGTGGTCGCCCGCTACCGCGCCGGTCAGGAGGAGGACGCGGTCGTCATCCCCCGGGCCCCCGCCTCGGTGGTGCGCAAGACGCTTCTCGTGGCGCTGCCGGCCCTGCTGCTGCCGTTCCTGATCCGCACCGCCGTGGTGGAGGGCGTGGCGACGGCGACCGAGGTCTCGACCATCGGCATCGCCTACTCGCTGGTGCTCGGCCTCGTGATCTATCGCGGCGGGCTCAAGTGGCGGGAGATGGTGCCGATGCTGGCGCGGACCGCCTCGCTGTCGGGGGCGATCCTGTTCATCGTCGGCGCGGCGAGCGCGATGGCCTGGGCGCTGACCCAGTCGGGCTTCTCGCACGACCTCGCCCGGGCGATGGCGGCGGTGCCCGGCGGCCAGACCGGGTTCCTGCTGATCTCGGTGGTCGCCTTCATCGTGCTCGGCAGCCTGCTCGAGGGCATCCCGGCGATCGTGCTGTTCGCCCCGCTGCTCTTCCCGATCGCGCACCAGTTCGGGATCCACGAGGTGCACTACAGCATGATCGTGATCCTGGCGATGGGACTGGGCCTGTTCGCCCCGCCCTTCGGCCTCTGCTACTACGCCGCCTGCATCATCGGCGGGGTTTCGCCGGAGGCCGGGATGCGCCGGATCTGGATCTATCTCGGCGCGCTGTTCGTCGGCCTCCTGGTGCTCACCTTCGTGCCGTGGTTCTCGATCGGGTTCCTGTGAGGCGACCCCGCGACGAGGCTCGGCGCGCGGGAGCGGAGCAGGTTCCTTCGGGCGCCTGCTCCTTCGTTCGGCCGCCGGTCACGCCGTCCCGGGCGGGGTAACGGAGTCTTGACGGTGAGGATCGAAGCCGCGCGCCGGTCCCTCGCAACCTCTCCCGAAGGCCCCTAGGCTGCCGGCTCCGATCGCTTTCGCGTTGATCGAGGCCGTCCTTGGCGCGCTCCCGCTTCCCTGCCCTCGTCCTTCTCGCATCCCTCGCGCTGCCCGGGGCCGCCTCGGCCCAGCAGGCCATGCTGACGCACTCGGCCTGGTTCCTCCGGGTCGCCGACACATATCCCGACAAGCGCATCTACCGGCGCTTCGCCGTCACGCCGACCGGCGACATGCCGAACGTCGAGCTCTATACATGTCCTCGCGATCCGGACACTTTCATCCACATCAGCTTCGAGATGCGCAAGGTGCGCGGTCTCAAAGCCGACTTCCCGTCGACGTTCCAGAGAATCGAGGGCCGCTTCCTCGTCGACGAGACGAGGGCCTTCTCGATCCCGGGCGAGCTCATCAAGACGGAGATGTTCTTCGACCGCACGCCGGCGACCGCCAAGGAGTTCGACCGGGTCGTCGCCGCCAGGGACGTGGTCCTGCTGTTCGGCACCCGGAACGCGACGGTGAAATATCTGCGCACGCCCGAGCTCAGCGAGAAGATCCCCGACTTCTTCGCCGCAGCCAAGGTCGGCCCGATGAGGCCGTTCACGTCCGAGGAGGTGCTGCAGGACTGCCTTCGCTATCGGAGCAGCTGATGAATCCCCGGGCGCCTGACGACACGCTCGTCTGCGCGGCACCGATGCCCGCCGCCAGGCTGGCCACCCGAGCCGCGAGACGCTGCCGGCACGCGTCGCGTATCGCCCCACCGCATGCGCGACCGGCCACGCGTGATGGATGGACAATTTGTATCGTCTCGGAGCGGGATCGGGCTCCGATGGCGAGCAACAGAGACGCATTCGCACAAAACTTATCTTTTCTTTCCGGTTGATCCGGAGAAAACTGTTTACCTAGATGGCGACCACTCGCCTTACGGTTGAAACTCGGCCGCAGACAATCTGATTTTCCCGTCGTATTTCACGGAGGGAAACATCATGATCTCATCTCTGCTGTCTGGTCTCTCGGCGCCGGTCTCGTCGGTTCTGGGAACGGTGCCTGCATTGAATCTCTCGTCATCCACGGCGCTCTCGTCCAGCGCCGCGCCGCTCTTGACTCCGGTCGTCGGCGGGTTGAACCAAGCCGTCATCGGATTGCACGCGGATCTCGAGACCTTCAGCCATCAGCATCCCGTCCTGAACGATCCCGTCCACGCCCTGACCTCGCTGGGCGAGACGGTCGGGCTCGGCCACATCGGAACGGCCGGCAACCTCGTGACCGATGCGCTCGCTCTTCCGTCCGCGGTGACGGCGGGCGAGGCGGGGGATGCCCTTCCGGCGGTCCTGCACGATGTCGGTGCCACCGCGACCGCGGCAGGCACCCTGGCGGGCGCCCTGCTCGCGGTGCCGGGCGGTGCCGGCGGGATCGGGTCGGTCACGCCCGTCCTGGGCGATCTCGGCGGCGTGGCGGCGAGCGTCGGTCACCTCGCCGACGGCGTCACCGGGTCCCTCACCGGCGCGTTGCCCGGGCAGGTCGATCCGGGTGCCGCGCTCCTCGGCCCGGGGGCCCCGCTCCAGCCCGTCGCCAACGTGGCCAACGCCGTCATCGACGGGGTGCACGGCAGCCTCGAGACCCTCGGGCACGACGTCCCGGCCCTCAACGATCCGCTCCACGCGGTGATCAATCTCGGCAACACCGTCGGGCTCGGGAACCTCGGCGAGACCAGCAACATCGTGACGGATGCGGTGAACCTGCCGGGCGCCGTGCTCGGTGGTCACGCGCCGGAGGCGGTCACCCAGGCCATCGCCGATCTCGGCCATGTCGCGGACGCGGCGGGTGGCGTCGCCGGGGCGGTGCTCGGCACCGGCGCGAGCGGGGGGGCCCTGGCGCCCGTCCTCGATACGCTCGGCGGGCTGACGGGCACGGGCACCGGCGCCAACGGGCTCGGCGACGTCGCCCAGGGCGTGATCCAGGGCCTCACCGGCACCGGCACCGGCACCGGCGGCGCGGCCGGCACGTCGGTCGTGAGCGTGACGGCCGGCCCGGAGGTGGCCGCGCCCCTCGTCGATCTGCACGTCCTCGCCCCCGCGAGCGCGACACCCCACGCGGTGCAGGTCGAGGCGATCGGCGGCCCGCCGCTCGCGGGTCTGCACCTCCTCGACGGCGACAGCATCGCGTTCCCCTCGCTGTCGGGGGCCGGCGCCGATGCCCTCGTCGGGACGCTGCACGAGACCGCGGCGTCCCTCGGCTCCCTCGTCGGCGGCGAGGCGGCGCACGGTCCTTCGGTCGATCTCGGGATCGTCGGCCTCGACATCGGCGGTCTTTCCGACGCGCCGGCCGCGGATGCGGGTCACCACGCGGCCGCCCCCGTCGCGCACCTGCTCGGCCTCTGATCGGGACGGCCTCCGCTCCGGCGGAGGCCGTCTCCCCGGCGCCGTCCTGACCAGGAGGACCAAGGATCCGTGATCGCCGTGAGCCAGGATCGCTCCGCCCGCCGCGAGGCAGAATCCCGGGAGACGGGAATCCGCGAGGCGCTCGCCGCCGCCACGGCCGCGAAGGCCGCGCTCGCCGCCACGATCGCCGTCAGCACCCTCATCAACCTGCTGATGCTGACGGCGCCGCTGTTCATGCTGCAGGTCTACGACAGGGTCCTGCCGAGCCGCAGCGTCGTCACCCTGGTCGGGCTCGCCGGGATCGCCCTGATCCTGTTCGTGATCCAGGCGGTGCTCGAGGTCCTTCGCGCCCGCATCCTGGCGCGGTTCGGCCGCCTGACCGCCGAGCGGATCGGAACGCGCCTGTTCCGGCAGGGCTTGCGCCGCGGGCTCCACCCGGCGGGAGCCGAGGAGGGCCAGCAGGCCCTGCGCGATCTCGACACCGTCCAGGGCTTCCTGGCCGGACCGGCCTTCGCGACCTTGTTCGACCTGCCCTGGATGCCGGTCTACGTCGCCGTCTGCGCGCTGTTCCACCCCTGGATCGCCGTCGCCGTCGGGCTCGGCGCGGGCCTGCTCACCCTGCTCACCCTCGTCACCGGCTGGGCCTCCGCCGGGCCGGCGCGGGACGCCGCGAGTGCGGGCGCGGCACGCCGGATCCTCGCGGCGGCGGCCTTGCGCATGGCGCCGCTCGTCACGGCCCTCGGGATGCGCGCGCGCCTCACCGCCGACTGGGCGGCCTGCGAAGCCCGCTACCTCGACGCGACCGAGCGCGCGACCGACCGGGCGATCGCCTTCAGCAGCCTCTCGCGCTTCCTGCGCACGGTCCTGCAATCCGGCGTCCTCGCCCTCGGTGCCTTCCTGGTGGTGCGCGAGGAGGCGACGGCCGGCGTGATGCTGGCGGCCACGATCCTGTCGGCGCGGGCCCTCGCCCCGATCGACATGACCATCGCCAACGGGAAGTCGATCGCCGCGGCGCGGGAGGCGTGGCGGCGCCTCGCCGCCTTCGTGCCGGCGCAGGAGCCGGCAGTGCCGACGGCGCTGCCGCTGCCCCGGGAGAGCCTTCGGGTGACCGCCCTCGGCGTTGCGGCGCCCGGTACCCACAGCCTGGTCCTGCACGATGTCAGCGTCGCGCTCTCGGCCGGCAGCGCCCTCGGGGTGATCGGCCCGAGCGGATCGGGCAAGTCGACCCTTGCCCGCGCCCTGGTGGGGATCGCGGCTCCCAGCCGCGGCGTGATCCGCCTCGACGGCGCGACCCTGGACCAGTGGGAGCCCGACGCCCTCGGCCGCGCCCTCGGCTACCTGCCGCAGGAGGCCGGCCTCCTCGAGGGCACCATCGCGCAGAACATCGCCCGGTTCGACCCAGACCCAGACCCCGAAGCCCTGCTGGCGGCCGCGAAGGCGGCGGGGGTGCACGACGTCGTGGTGCGGCTGCCGGCCGGCTACGACACCCGGCTCGGCCCCGGCGGCGCCGGCCTGTCGGGCGGGCAGGCCCAGCGCGTCGCCCTCGCCCGGGCCCTCTACGCCGACCCGTTCCTGGTGGTTCTCGACGAGCCCAACGCCAATCTCGACGCCGAGGGCGAGCGGGCGCTGACCGCCGCGATCCAGGGCGTCAGGGCCCGCGGCGGCATCGCCGTGGTGGTCGCCCATCGGCCGAGCGCGCTCGCGGCGGTCGACCGGATCCTCGTCCTGAACGAGGGCCGTGTGCAGATGCAGGGGCCGCGCGACGCGGTCCTGGCCGAGCTCGCCAAGGTCGCGCGCCCGGTCGCCCCGGCTCCGGCAGCGCCCGGCACCGACGCCGATGCGGCGAGGGCGGCATGAGCCTGCCGACCGAACCCGGCTGGAGCACGCGACGCTCCCTCGCCCGCCACGTCGCCGCTCTCGTGCTGGTTCTCGGGCTCGCCGGCGCGGCGGTGGCCTGGACCGCGGAGACGCCGCTCTCCGGCGCCGTCATCGCCACCGGGACCCTCGTGGTGGAGAGCAGCAGCAAGAAGGTGCAGCATCCGACCGGCGGCGTGGTGGCGGAGCTCCGCGCCGAGGAGGGCCGGCGGGTCGAGGCCGGCGAGCTGCTGGTCCGCCTCGACGCCACGGTGGCGAAGGCCAATCTCGACGCCGTCACCAAGAGCCTGTGGGAGCTGTCGGCCCGAAGCGCCCGCCTCGAGGCCGAGCGCGACGGGCGCGACGACCTCGCGGTTCCGGCGGACCTCGCCGAGGCGGGCCCCGTGGCGGACGCCCTGATCGCCGGCGAGCGCAGCCTGTTCCGCTTCCGCCGCGACGCCCGGGCCGGCCAGACGGCGCAGCTGCGCGAGCGCGTGCGCCAGTTGCAGGAGGAGATCGTCGGGCTGGCCGAGCAGGGCGGCGCCAAGGAGCAGGAGATCGCCATCATCGCGCGCGAATATGCCGGCGTTCAGGACCTGTGGCAGAAGAGCCTGATTCAGCTGACGCGCGTCACCAGCCTCGAGCGCGAGATGGCGCGCCTGCGCGGCGAGCGCGGCGCCCTGACGGCCAGCACCGCCCAGGCCCGGGCGAAGATCGCCGAGACCGAGCTCCAGATCCTGCAGCTCGCGCAGGACGTGCGCAGCGAGGTGAGCAAGGAGCTCGCCGAGATCCGCGCCCGCCGCGCGACCCTGACCGAGCAGCAGGTCACGGCCCGCGACCAGATCCGGCGGATCGACATCCGCGCGCCGCAGGCCGGCACCGTGCACGAGCTCGCCATCCACACCCGCGGCGGCGTGATCGCGCCGGGAGAGCCGATCATGATGATCGTGCCGACCAGCGACACCCTCGTGGCGGAGGTCCGGGTGGCGCCGCAGGACATCGACCAGATCCGTCTCGGCCAGCCGGCGGCGCTGCGCATCCCCAATTTCGACCACCGCACCACCCCCGACCTCCCCGGCACGGTGTCGCGGATCGCTGCCGACGTGACGGAGGACAAGCGCACCGGCCTGTCCTACTACCTGGTTCGCCTGACGGTGCCGAAAGACGATCTCGCCCGGCTTCACGCCGCCCGCCTGATGCCCGGGATGCCCATCGAGGCCTTCATCCGGACGAGCGACCGCACCGTGATCGGCTACCTGTCGAAGCCCCTGCTCGACCAGGCGCGCCGGGCGTTCCGGGAGAAGTGAGCGGGCGGGACGGCGGCGTGCCCCCGCGCGGGCATCGGGCCTCAGCGCCATGCCTCCCAGGGTGCTATGCTGCACCCTGGAAGGGCGACGGCATTCAGGCGCGGATCGAGTCGAGACCCTTCCAGTCGAACGCGATGCCGTGGCCGGGCCGGTCGGGCGCCACCGCGAACCCCTCCTCGATCGTGAGCGGCTCGGCGATGTAGCGGTCGAGGCCGAAGCCGTGGGCCTCCAGGTAGGAGCGGTTCGGTACCGCTGCGAGCATGTGCACCGTGACGTCGTGCGCCCCGTGGGAGGTGACCGGCAGGTTGAAGGCCTCGGCCAGGTGCGCGATCTTCATGAAAGGGGTCACGCCGCCGCAATTCGTCACGTCGGGCTCCGGGAAGGTGACGCCGCCCGCCGAGATCAGCTGCTTGAAGTCCCACAACGTGCGCAGGTTCTCGCCGGCGGCGATCGGCAGGCCGCCCTCGCGCACGACGCGGGCCTGACCGGCGACGTCGTCGGGAATGAGGGGCTCCTCCAGCCACGTCAGATCGAAGGGCTGGAAGGCCCGCGCGGCGCGGATCGCCTCGTCCGCGGTCCACCGCATGTTGGCGTCCACCATGAGCGGGAAGCCCTCGCCGAGGTGCTCCCGCATCGCCTTGACGCGCTCGACGTCCTCGGAGAGCCGCTTGCGGCCCACCTTCATCTTGATGGCGCGAAACCCCTTCTCGAGATTGTCGTCGGTCTGCCGGAGCAGCTTGTCGAGCGGCAGGGCGAGGTCGATGCCGCCGGCGTAGCAGGGGACGCGCGGGTCGTTGCCGCCGAGCAGGGCCCAGAGCGGCTGGCCCAGGCGCCTGGCCTTCAGATCCCACAGTGCCATGTCCACGGCCGACTGGGCGAGGACCGTGGGCCCGCCGCGGCCGCCGTAATGCTGACCCCACCAGAGTCTCTGCCAGAGGTGCTCGATCCGGTCGGCATCCTGCCCGACGATCTGCTCGGGCACGTCGCGCCGGAGGATCGCGTCGATGGCCGCGCCGTTCCGGCCGCAGGTGTAGGTGTAGCCGACCCCCTCGGCCCCGTCCGCGTCGCGCAAGGCGACGGTGTTGAGCTCGAAGGCCAGCATGTCGCCGTGCATGCTGTCGCTGAGCGCGACCTCCAGGGGCACGCGATAGTAGCCGGATTCCAGCGAAACGATGCGCGGCATGGCACTCCTCCCGATTTTGCAGCTCTGCGGCTGCGCCTTGATAGGTCAGCTTCGTGTTAGAGTCTCTGTGTGCTGTCTTGCGGCCAGCCCGTCAAGTTATATTGTTAATGTATTATTAAAATACACGAATTTCATTTTGGCGAGCGCGCTCATGATATGCGCAATATTCGCGGTCGGCTTACCCTGTTGCGCGCAACCGGTTGTCGCGTGACCGGCGCTGGATGGCGACTTTCGCCGAATTGCTTCGGGCGTCGTCCCGTGCTGATATACCAGACAGTCGCCCGATCAACGAGGCGGATGGGAGGAAGGTCCGATGAGGCGAGGCATCGCGGGGGTGTTGTCCCTGGGAGCGTGGGTGCTGGCCGCGATGCCGGCCATGGCGCAGGATAAGACGCTCACCGTCTGGTTCAGCAAGGGCTTCTACCGGTCCGAGGACGAGTCGCTCTGGGCGACCATCAAGAAGTTCGAGCAGAAGACGGGCATCAAGGTCGAGCTGTCGCAATACGCGATCCAGGACATGATCCCGAAGACGGTCGCGGCGCTCGATTCGGGTTCGCCGCCGGATGTCGGCTACTCCGACACCTACAACAACCAGGCGGCCGGCAAGTGGGCCTTCGAGGGCAAGCTCGAGGACCTCACCGACATCCTGCAGCCGATGATGTCGCGCTTCGCGCCCCAGACCGTCGAGCACGTGCTGCTCATGAACGGCCAGACGCAGAAGAAGGCGTATTACGGCTTCCCGCTGAAGCGCCAGACGCTCCACACCGAGACCTGGGGCGACATGCTCGAGAAGGCCGGCTTCAAGCCGAGCGACGTGCCGACCAAGTGGGCCGATTACTGGGCGTTCTGGTGCGACAAGGTCCAGCCGGCCTACCGCAAGGCGTCCGGCACCCGCACCTACGGCATCGGCGCGCCGATGGGCGTCGAATCGACCGACAGCTTCCAGTCCTTCTACGCCTTCATGGACGCCTACGACGCCAAGCTCGTCGATAGCGACGGCAAGCTCACCGTCGACGACCCGAAGACGCGCGAGGGCGTGGTCAAGGCGCTGAAGGACTACACCGACCCCTACGTGAAGGGCTGCGTGCCGCCGTCGGCGACGACCTGGAAGGACCCCGACAACAACGTCGCCTTCCACAACCGCACCACGGTGATGACGCACAACTTCACCATCTCGATCGCCGCGAAGTGGTACGAGGACAGCGTCAACCCGAACAACACGCCCGAGCAGCGCGAGGCCTCGAAGAAGGCCTACGAGGAGACGATCATCACCGCGCCGTTCCCGAACCGGCCGGACGGCAAGCCGATGACCTACCGCGCCGACGTCAAGCAGGGCGTCGTCTTCTCCGGCGCCAAGAACAAGGCGGCGGCCAAGGAGTTCGTGAAGTTCATCATGGAGGAGGACAACCTCCGTCCCTACGTCGAGGGCGCGATCGGCCGCTGGTTCCCGGTCACGAAGGAGTCGATCGAGAGCCCGTTCTGGCAGGCCGACAAGCACCGCAAGGCGGTCTACAACCAGTTCAAGTCGGGCACCGAGCCGTTCGACTACGTGAAGAACTACAAGTTCACGCTGGTCAACAACGAGAACGTCTTCGCCAAGGCGATGAACCGGGTGGTGAGCGAGAAGGTCCCGGTCGAGAAGGCGGCCGACGAGATGCTCGCCCGCATCAAGCAGATCGCCGCGCCGTAACGGGCCCGAGCGCCGCAAGGCCGAGGCAACGAGGCTGAGCGTCGGCCGCCGACCCCGCTCGACCGGGTCGGCGGCCAGCCCGACGCGACAACACGAGGATAGGCGGAATTGCGCGAGGCCAGTCTGTCGGGAGCGGGATCCGATCGCATCGTCGTCGGATCCCGCTCTCGGTTTTTGAGTACAGGGCGTGTCCTGTCCCGATCCGGCGGGACACGCTCCATCCGGTGCCGCCTGCCCGCGGCGGATCCTCATAGGGAGACCGATCATGTCCGCAACGGTCGCTGAGGCCGCGCCGGCACCCACGGCGCAGTCCTTCCGCCTCAGTTCGTGGCAGGCCTGGGGCGTGATCCTGATCGCGCCCTACCTGCTCGTGTTCCTGTTCTTCGTCATCTACCCGATCGGCTACGGGCTCTGGCTCGCCCGCAGCCCGGAGAGCTACACCCACCTCGCCGCCGACCCGATCTTCGCGCGCGCCGTCGTCAACACGCTGATCTTCCTGATCGTCGGCATCAACGTGAAGATGGCGATCGCGCTCCTCCTGTCGGGCTTCTTCACCAACGAGCGGCGCTGGATCCGCTGGCTGTCCGTCCTGTTCATCCTGCCCTGGGCGGTGCCGTCGATCCCGACGATCCTGTCCGTCCGGTTCATGCTGAACCCCGAATGGGGCATCGTGAACCAGACCATCTTCCGGCTCACCGGCGACGACGGCCCGAACTGGCTCAACGATCCCTCGCTCGCGCTGGCGCTCGCCATCGGGGTCCATATCTGGAAGTCGCTGCCGTTCTGGACGCTGATCCTGCTTGCCGGGCGGCTCGCCATCTCGGCCGACCTCTACGAGGCGGCTTCCGTCGACGGCGCGACGAAGTGGCAGAAGTTCCTGCACGTCACCTGGCCGTCGATGCGGATGCTGTACGTCACGTGCACGATCCTCTCGATGATCTGGACGCTGGGCGACTTCAACTCCGTCTACCTGCTCACCGGCGGCGGTCCCGCGGACCTGACCCACGTGCTCGCGACCCTGGGCATCCGGTATCTCCGGCTCGATCAGGTCGACCACTCGATGGCGGCGGTCGTCTGCGCGATGCCCTTCGTCCTGCCCCTCGTCTACGTGCTGATGAAGAGGCTCTCGAAATGAGCACGACCACCGCCCGTGCGTCGCTCGCCGCGACGCCCTCTCCCGAGGAGCGCTCCGCTGCCCGCACCAACTGGCTGAGAGCGGCCGGCACGGAAGCCAAGCTCCTCCTCATCGGCATCCCGGTCCTGCTCTGGACCGTGATCCCGATCTATCACCTCGTCCTGTTCGCGATCTCGCCGAAGCAGGACGCGATGTCGGGCGCGCTGTTCCCGGCCCACCCGACCCTCCAGAACTTCAAGATCGTCTTCGGGCAGAACCACTACTTCCTGTCGAACTTCTGGCAGCAGTTCTGGAACTCGGCGGTCATCGCCTTCGCGACCGGCGTGCTGACGCTCCTGATCGCCACCGCGGCGGCCTTCGCGATCAGCCGCCTGAAGGTGAAGGGCGGCCGAACCGTGATGAACATGGCGCTGTTCACCTACTTCATCCCGGCGGCGTTCCTGGCCGTGCCGATGTACAAGACGATGGGGGCCTACGGGCTGCTCAACTCGAAGTGGGCGCTGATCCTCGCGATGGTGACGATCGCGAGCCCCTACGCGATCTGGGTCCTGAAGCAGGCCTCCGACAAGCTGCCGGTGGAGCTCGACGAGGCGGCGATCATGGACGGCGCCTCGCCGCCCCAGCTCTTCCGCTTCGTCTACCTGCCGCTGATGGTCCCCTCGCTCGTCGCGATCGGCGTCTACGCGCTCCTGCTCGCCTGGAACGAGTACCTGTTCGCGTTCCTGCTTCTGTCCCGCGACACGGACGTGACCCTGCCGGTCGCGCTCGGCAGCTTCCTGGCGGCCGACGACTCGCCGTGGGAGCTGCTCATGACGACGGGGCTGATCTACGCCCTGCCGCCCGCGGCGATCTACTACGTGTTCAAGCGCTACATGGTCGGCGGGCTCACGGCCGGCGCGGTCAAGAGCTGATGATCGCCAGGGCGAGGGTGCGGCCGCGCCCTCACCCCGGCGCGCCGGTGCCGGATGCCGCCCCGGCGCCAAAGGGCGGCGGCAGCGCCCGCTCGAGCAGCCCCGCGCCGAACAGGCCGCGAAAGCCCAGATGCGGCATGTGGGCGTAGCCGATGTGGCAGCGGCACTGGGCGAGCGGGCAGGGCCGCGGCGTCAGCGCGTCGTCGAAGTCCGGGTCGTAGAGGTTGCCGAGCCGGGCCGGGACGACGTGGCAGCGGCGGACCTCGCCGTCGCCGTCGACGCTGACCACGCTCTCCCCGGTGGCGCAGGCCCGGCCGCGGCTGCGGATCCCGGCCCGGTTGATGTCGAACAGCGGATCGATCGACCGGATGAGCGCGAGGTCGTCCGGCCCGTAATGGTTCGGCCCCTCGTCCCGGTAGGCATTGACCCAGAGGTAGATCTCGGGACGCAGCGCCCGGCGGAGCGCGGCGAGGGCCGGGAGATGCTCGCGCTTGCCCACGATCCCGACGCTGTAGCCGATGCCCCGCGCGTCGAGGTCGGCGCAGCGGCCGAGGAACCGGTCGAGCGGCGTCTCGCCCGGATGGAAGGTGCACCAGAAGGCGATGCGGTCCGGGTCGCACTCCGCGAGCCAGCCGGTCGGCCAGGACAGGTTCGTCTGCGCGGCCACCCGCCGGACGTGGGGCATCCGGCTCAAGGACGCCATCGCGGCCCGGTAGGCGGGGCGGATCAGGGCCTCGCCCCAGGGCGTGAACAGGATGCCGAGGGTGCGCCGGGTCTGGCCGCCCGCCCAGTCGACGAATCGGGCGAGCTGGTCGGCGTCGCGCCGCAGGGTCTCGCGACTGTCGCGCCGCTTGGCGAAGGGGCAGTACGGGCAGGCGTAGTTGCAGCTCGCGAGCGGCCCCCGGTACAGGATGTCGAGATGGGCGCGGGCCATGGTCACCGCAGCGCGAAGGCGCGCATCCGCTCGCGCACGCCCGCCGTCTGGAGCCAGGGCCCGATCGCGTCCGAGCGCTCGAGGCCGCCCTCGGTCAGGGCGAGGCGCTCCGCGTCGAGCGTCGCGAGCCCCGCCGCAGCGAGGTCCGCGAGGTCCGGCAGGTCGTCGAGGAGCGGCGCGCCGAAGCGGTCCGCGTAGGCCCGCAGCGGCAGGCCGGCGGCCTGGAGCAGGTGCATCAGCACGAAGCGCCGCCGCCGGTCCTCGGCGTCGAGCCACACCCCGTAATCGGCGCGGGCGTGCCGCGAGGCGTCGCGGGCGACGTAGTCGGCGACGATCTCGGCGACGCCGCGCTGCCCCACGGCGAACGGTGTCGAGTAGTGCAGGTCGCCGGCATAGGAGCGCGCGCCGGCGCCCAACCCGACCATGCCGTCGCGGGCGCAGTCATAGGCCGGCCCCCACGCCGCCTCCGGCGCGCGCCTGAACATCCGCATCGAGATCTGGGCATAGCCCGCCGCACGCAGCCGGTCGCGGGCCGCGCGGTAGATCGCGAGGCGCCGGCGGTCCCAAGTGCGGTCGTCCTCGGCGCGGTCATCCTCGACGGCGCCCCCGCGCCGGCCGAGCCCGGTCAGCGGCCGGACGTAGAGGGGATAGAGAAAGATCTCCTCCGGGGCCCAAGCGAGCGCCGCCTCGACGGAATCGAGGAAGCTCGCCGGCGTCTGCCCGGCGGCGCCGTAGATCAGGTCGATGTTGAGGACCGGGACGCCGGCGTCGCGGATCGCCCCGAGGGCCGCTTCGACGGTCCGGCGCGCCTGCGGCCGGCCCATCGCCCGCACCTCGTCGTCGCGGAAGGACTCGACCCCGATGCTGACGCGCTCCACCCCGTGCGCTCGCAGTACGGCGAGGCGCTCCGGCGTGGTGGTGCCGGGGGCGGTCTCGACCGAGGCCGGAACGGTGCTGGGCGTGGCTCCGAACGTCTCGCCGAGGCCGCCGAGCAGCCGGTCGAGGGCGGCGGCCTCGAGGAAGGTCGGGGTGCCGCCGCCGAGCGCCATGCGGGCGACCCGGAACCGGCCGAGGCTCGCGGCCACGGTCTCGGCCTGGAGCCGCAGGGCGTCGAGGTAGGGGCCGACCTGCCCCTCCCCCCGGGTCAGGGTGAACAGGTTGCAGAAGCCGCAGCGCATCGCGCAGAACGGCACGTGCGCGTAGAGGAACAGGCCGTCCTTCGGTTCCTCCGCCCAGGCCTCGCTCAAGGGCACCGGCCGGGCGAGCGGCCGGTAGGCGGTCTTGTGCGGGTAGGCGTACTGGTAGCCGCCATAGACGGTTCCGGCGAGGATCGCCGCGGCGCCAGTCCTCGTGCCAGTGGTCATGCCGCCTCCAGGATGAACTCGGCGTAGGGCACGTCCCAGACGGTGGGGTGCGCGAGGCGGTGGCCGCGATAGCCGTCCTCGCCGAAGGCGGTCCCGTGGTCCGCGCAGAGGATGCAGAGGGCCGGGCCGCGCCGGCTCAGCGCCGCGAAGAGCGGGGCCAGGGCGCCGTCGGCGTGAGCGAGGGCGGCGCCTTGCGTCTCCGCGCTCTCCCGGGTCGCGCCCGGCAGGTAGGCCAGGGTCGGGTGGTGGGTCGCCGAGACGTTGATGAACTGAAAGAGACGCTTCTCCGGGTCGAGGGCCGCGATCCGCTCCACCGCGGCGCCGACCTGCGCGGCGGTCGAGTCCCGCGCCTGCACGCCGAAGCTGGCGCGCCAGTGGCTCTCGGCGAACAGGCCCGGCAGGACGCGGCCGAGGGGGGTCCGCTTGTTGAAGAAGCCGACGCCGCCAATGCAGAGGGTGTGGTAGCCGTGGGCGGCGAGCCCCGAGACGATGTCGGGCGCGTCGAACAGGGCGGTGTCCGGCCCCGTCGTGCGGCTGCCCTCGAAGCGCAGCGCGAAGTGGCGGTGATGCGGGCCGGGCGTCGCCGGGGTCGGCAGGAAGCCGGCGAAGATCGCCTGGTGCGCCGCGAAGGTGAAGCTGCCCGGCGCGTGGCGGCGCTCCCAGCCCTCCGCCGGCAGCAGGCGCGCCAGGTTCGGCGTCCGGCCCGCCGCGAGAGCGGCGCAGGCCACGTCGTAGCGCAGCGAATCGAGCGTCACGAGCAGGATGTCGTGCGAGCCCAGGAGCGCGGCGGCCCGGATCACGCGGCGAGCCTCGAGGCGCGGCGGGCGGCGATCCAGGCGGGCAGGCGCGCGACCTGGCATTCGTAGGGATCGAGCCCCTCGTGCCGGACGCGCCGGATCAGGTCGCCGAAGGCGTTCGCCTCGAAGAAGACGTGGCGGCGGAAGCCCACTGTCAGCGCCACGTCGAAGGCGACGTGGAGGTTGTGCGGGAGCGTCGCGGCGAAGCGGCGGCAATCCGCCATCATGGCCTCCCAGGTGGCGGGCGGCGCGAGCCTCCGCAGGAGATCGGCGTCGGCCCGGCATCCGCCGAGATCGAGGTTGGTGATCGGGCCGGCGGCCAGGCGCAGGACCGCGTGGGCGGGCTCGCCCGCCACGACCAGCACGCGCAGGTCGCAGGGGCGCCCCTCGATCGCCGCTTTCGGCACCCACTGCTCGACATGCGCGTCCTGCGCCAGGATCGCGTCGACGAGCGCGACGGCCTCGGCGCCGCGGTGGCGCCGCAGCCGGTGGGTGTGGTGGAGCGTCCCGCATCCCTCGCCCGGCACGTGCTCGGCCGAGGAGAGCGCCACGATCTCCCCGCGCGCGACCGCGAGGGCGGCGATGCCGGCGGCCCCCGAGCCGTAGCGCGGCTTGACGAAGACGCGGGAGAGCCCGGCCGCGCGCATCTCGTCCAGGAGCGTTGCGAAGGACCCGGCCGGCGGCAGCGCCCGCGGCACCGGCAGACCCGCCTCCGCCATGGCGGTGTGGCAGGCGCGCTTGTCGTAGAGCCGCGCGACCGCCTCCGCATCGTGGGTCGCGACGATCCCGGGCGGCACGGTCCGGTGAGCCAGCCCGATCGCCGCCGCCAGCCCGCGCTGGAGCGCGCGGTCGGGGCGCAGCCGCGTCGGGGGATCGGGCTCGTCTTCGGGCGCCTCCACCGCACCAGCGAGGCGCACCAGCGCCCGGCGGATGCGCGGGTCGCCGCCGGGCGACTCGAGGCGCAGCAGGCCGCGCCCCTCCGGATACAGGGCGGCGAGGCGCTCCGGCGCCTCGGCGAAACGGGCGTAGTCGAGGACGCGGGCAGGCGGCAGCCCGGCCCGGACCAGGGCCGCACCGAAACCCTCCGCGCGCTCGTCGTCCGCGGCCCCGAGGATGACGCAAGGGGTGAGCGGGGAGCCGGCCGGCCCGGCGTCGCGCGTCATTCCGAGACGGCGATGCTGCGGTAGATCTCGCCGCCGTACTCCTCCTCGTCCTGCTGCTCGGAGAGGTCGACGGCCGGCCCGAGCCGCTCGAGCCGCGCCATCATCGCGTCGGTGAGGAAGTGGTGGTGCAGGTCGAGCCGCGACAGCTTCGCGACCGCGGGCGAGGCCAGCAGCGCCTCGGCTCCCGCATCGGAGAGGTTGCCGAGCGAGAGGTCGAGGGTCGCGATCCGCTCCAGGAGCGGCGCCTCGGCGACCGCGGCCGCGAGGGCGTCGGCGTAGTCGCAGTCGCGCAGGGCCAGGGTGTTGAGCTTCGGAAACAGCCGGCCGGCGAAGAGGTCGGCGAAGTCGTCCGGCGTGCTGTCGCCGCCGTAATTATCCGTCCCGAGCCAGAGCTCGAGATGGCGCAGCTCCGGCGCCCCGGCCGCCAGGGCATCCTGCACCGCCCGGCGCGGCAGGCCGCCCGATTCGAGGATCAGCGTGGTCAGGCGCGGCGCCTCGAACCGGCCGAGCGCCAGGTCGTTGCCGCCGCGCACCTGCAGGTGCTCCAGGTTCGGGAAGGCCGGCCACAGCGCCGAGAGGTCGCTCTGGTTGATCCAGGAGATCTCGTTCTCCTCCGAGACGATGTCGCCGAGGAAGAGCGCGCGCAGGTCCGGGAAGCGCTCGGCGTAGGAGACCAGCGCCTCGACCACCTCCTGGGACGACGCTTCCGAAGCGTCGCCCTGCCAGGCGCCGACGACGAGGGCGTCCGTCGCCTCGGCCCCGGGCAGCGCCGCGTAGGCGGCGAGCAGCATCGGCACGGTGTCCTGCGAATCGTAGTCGATCCGGAAGCGCGGCACCGTGCGGGCGAAGTCCCACGCCTCCATCCCGCTCTGGAAGTCCTCGACCGGCTTGCCGAAGAAGGTCGTCAGGGTGTCGTAGGGCATGGTCCCGGCTCCTCAGGCTGGCGGCGGTGGCGTCGGCGGGTGCTGTCGGATCGCGGGGGTTCAGGTCTCGACCAGCGGCGCGTAGTCGGCCGGGTCGTCGAAGCCCGCCGTCCAGGCCACGGCCTGATGGCAGGTCGTCATGGTCGGCGGCACGCGCAGGAAGTAGCGCCGCCCCGTCGAGGGGCAGCCGACCGAGACGCAGACCAGGGGCTCGTCCCCGTCGAGCTCGACCCGCAGGAGCTGGCGCGGGCCGCCGGGGTCGTGGTCCGCGTCGAGCTCCACCGCCTCGGCCGCCGCCATGAAGGCCTCGAAGCCGAAGCGCTCGAGCATCACCCGCCGCCGCTCGGCGTTGCGCTCGCCCAGGATCTCGGCGACGCCGAGCTCGTGCGGCCGGAAGGCGATGCGGTCATCCACCGGCACGCCGCGCCAGCGCAGGCCCACCCCGGCCAGGTGGTCCGGGAGCGCCGCGAGGCCGGAGCCGGCGACGTCGATCCAGGAGGTGACGCGAAAATCCTCGGGAATGTGGTCGATGCGGCCGCAGCCGGCGATGTCGAGCTGGGCGACGCAGCCCCGCGACGGCAGGGCGTCGATCAGGGCGCAATCCCGCAGGTTGAGCCGGCCGCCGCGCAGGGTCAGGTCGTCGGGCAGCCGCGCCAGGGCGGTGCAGCCCTCGAGGTCGAGGAAGGCCGGCGACAGGCCCGGCGACAGGCTCTCGAGGGCGAGGCAGTCGCGCAGGTCGACGATGCCGGCGCGCAAGTCCGCCGGCAGGGCCTTCAGCCGCTGGCAGGCGCGGGCGGAGAGGCGGTAGTCGATCCGGACGCCGTCCGCGATGCGGGCCACGGCGGAGCCGTCGAGCACCAGCTCGCGGCAGCGCAGGCCGCCGCCGACCTCCTCCAGCCGGCTATCGGGTGCCCGGAGCCGGTGGCAGACGAGGCCCTCCGGCAGCGTGCGGGCGGCCTCGTTGCCCGGCATGTCGAGTTGGTCGAGCACCAGGCCGGCCTCCGCGTCCGCGAGGCTCTCGTGGGGGCGCAGGACGCGCCGGGCGGGCTCGCGCCGCGCGGGGGCGGCGGGGTTCCGTCGCGGGCTCACCGGCGCTCAGTCCTGCACGGTCACGATGCGGGTGGGGGTGTACTCGCGCTGCCGCCAGACCCGGTAGAAGCCGCGCGCGAGGATGATCGTGCCGTGCTCGTCGTGGACGACGCGGGCCTGGTCACCCTGCACGTCGAGGTAGAAGCAGCCGTCGCCGGCGAACAGGGCGGCGGGATCGGCGACCCGGTGGCTGTGACCGGTCACCTCGCCGTGGGCGAGCACGGTGTGCGGCAGCGGCCGGCCGGCCACCTCCGGCGGGAGCGCGGGGATTTCGCGAATGAAGATATCACCCTGACGCCACATCGGATCATCCACTCCTGCGTGAGATCAACGGCTCGATCGACGATCTGTAGTCGGCTGATGACCGTAGTCATCGTTCGGTGACGGCCGCGCGTCGCCCCGGGAGGTCGAGCCTCGACATTGGGGACAACCGGAAATACTCTGCGGCGCGGACGCTAGCCCAGGGATCGACCGTTGGTCAACCGCGGCCGGCCGCGGGAGCGAGCCCGGCTCCCATCCGCCGGACGACCGCCCGCCCGTGAGAGCGGCGGCTCCGACGCCGGAGAGTTCCGCGGCGCGATCCGACCGGATCGCCTGCTGCTCCACGGCATCCTGCGCCGGTCTGACGCAGGGAAACAAGAGACGAATTGCCGGTATCGACGATTGTACCGGCCGAGACTGGCTTTGCTTCCCGATGATCAGAGATCGCCGTCGTCGTAGCGATGGCAGAATACGCGCGATGATCGATCAAGAGCCGCCCATCGACAGGCCATCTGGCGCATCGAGCCTCGTGAGACCTCTGGATTATCGCTGCGGGCGTGGATAGGATCACCCCACGGAGCAATCGCACAGGATGACCGGATCGATGGATGTCGAGACAGGCCGCCGCGCACCGCACGACGCCGCCGTGACTTTCGACCCGCGGCTGAACGGCCTGACCTGGCTGGCGCTGAAGGGGGCTCTCCTCTCGCTGGTGACCTTCGGCATCTACCGGTTCTGGTACGTCACCGACATCCGGCGCTTCTTCTGG
This sequence comes from Methylobacterium variabile, assembly GCF_001043975.1. GTDB lineage: Bacteria > Pseudomonadota > Alphaproteobacteria > Rhizobiales > Beijerinckiaceae > Methylobacterium > Methylobacterium variabile. Next base: position 14,797 of record NZ_LABY01000066.1, on the reverse strand, counting down.
AGCCGCACCGCCGTCGACGGATCGCCCGCCGAGTACACCGGCACCGGCAAGGAGCTCTTCCTCGGCTTCCTGGTGGCGCTCGCGATCCTAGTGCCGGTCTATCTCGGCCTGTTCGCGCTCTCCTTCGCGGCGCCCGCCCTCGCGCCGTTCTCGGTCGTGATCTCCTTCGTGACCCTGTTCCTGCTCGGCCAGTACGCGATCTATCGCGGGCGCCGCTACCGGGCGATGCGCACGCTCTGGCGCGGCATCCGGCTCGGGCAGGACGGCTCCGGCCTCGCCTACGCGGCCCGGGCGGGGGCCTGGTGGCTGCTCGTGTTCCTGACCTTCGGGGTCGCCTTCCCGTTCATGCGGGCGAGCCTGGAGCGCTACCGCATCAACCACACCCTCGTCGGCACGAGCCGGATGACCTCGACCGCGCGCGGGCGCAGCGTGCTGGGGCCGTGGCTGCTGTTCTACGTCGTCGCGCTGGGGCCGCTGATCTGGCTCGGCCTCGCCCTCCTGGCCGCGGCGGACTTCTCGCTGCCCACGGACCTCCTGGTGCCGAGGCCGGGCGGCAAGCCGGGCGAGACGATCCTCAACCCGGCCTATGCGGGCTCCAACATCGGCCTCATCGCGAACACGCTTCTCTTCGCCACCGCGGTCTGCATTCCGGCGGCGCTGCTGCTGATCCCGTTCTACCGCGCCCGCGAGACCCGCGCCTTCATGCGGGCGGCGCGGCTCGGCGGCGTGCGCCTCGCCTCGAGCCTGCGCGCCCGCGACTTCTACTGGCCCTACATCGTCTACGGGCTATCCCTCCTCGGCATCTTCCTCGCCCTCGGCTTCGTGACCGGGGTCATGGTCTTCGCGGCGCAGAATGCGGGCGTCTCGGTGATCCACTGGATCGTCATCCTCGCCTACCTGGTCGGGCTGCCCCTGTTCGCGGTGCTCTACGTCCGCCTGGTGCAGGCCCGGCTCTGGGCGGCGGTCGCGACGAGCACCGTCGTCGTCAACCCGGAGGAACTCGCGGCGGTGCTGGCCTCGTCGCGGGGCGCCGGCAGCGGCCTGCAGGAAGGCCTCGCCGATGCGCTCGACGTCGGCGGTGCGCTCCAGATCGGCCTCTGATCGTGACGTCGACGATTCCGCCGGGCGCGGACGCGCCTCCGGTCGAGGCCGCCGGGCGCTACTTCAACGGCGCCAGCGCGCGGCCGCACCAGGTATGCCTGCGCCTCGACGGGCGATTCCGGGTCACGGGCCCCGGCGTGGCGAGGGACTGGAACCCGCTCGACCTCCGGGCCGCCGATTCGATGCCGCCGCTGATGCGGGTCGGCCCGGCGCACGAGCCGGAGCGGGTCGAGTTCTCGGACGACGCCCTCGCCGCGGCCCTCGCGGCGCGCTGCCCGGACCTGCACCGGCGCGACGAGGCGGGCGGCGTCCTGCGCCTCGTGCTCTGGTCCGTCGCCGCCGGGCTCTCGGTCCTTCTCGTGGCGATCCTCGGCGTTCCGCACCTCGCGCGGCTGCTCGTGCCGCTCGTGCCGGAGACCGTGGAGGCGCGCCTGGGCGCCACGGTCGAGCCGCAGGTGCTGCGCCTCCTGGGCAGCCCCCCGGCCTGCACGGAGGCGTCCGGGCGCGCAGCTCTCGCGCGCCTCGTCGCCCGCCTCGCCGCGGCGGGACAGGCGGACGGAGCGTCGCCGTCGGACCTGGCGGTGAGCGTGCGCCGCCAGGGGACGGCCAACGCCTTCGCGCTCCCGGGCGCCCGGGTGATCCTCCTCTCGGGCCTGATCGAACGGGCGAAGGCGCCGGACGAGGTCGCGGCAGTGCTCGCCCACGAGCTCGGCCACGTCAGCGCGCGCGACCCGACCCGGTCCCTGATCCGGGCCTCCGGCACCTCGTTCCTGCTCAGCCTCATCCTCGGCGACCTCACCGGCTCGACGATGATCGTGGCCATCGGCCAGGCGCTGCTGTCGGCGGGCTACAGCCGCGAGGCGGAGCGGGCGGCCGACGCCCACGCGGTCGGCCTGATGGCGCGCGCCGGCGGCAACGGCGCCGCGCTCGCCGACGTCCTCGAGCGCATCTCCTCCGATGACGACCGGCGCGGGACCCTCGACCTCCTGCGCACCCACCCGCTCACCGCCGAGCGCGCCGCCGCGATCCGCGCGCTGGCCGGTCCGGAGGCGCCCGGGCGTCAGATCCTGTCGGCGGAGGACTGGGCCGCCCTGAAGGGCATCTGCGGCCCGTCACCGTGACGCGGAAGGCCGCGGCTGGCGATGAGGACTGGCCCTCGGCGCGCCGCGGCCCTCACGCGCGGGGCGGGACCGGCCCAGGCCGGTCCGGTCTGCGACGCAGGGGCGCGATCAGGCGCTCGTACTCGGCCTCGGCCGGCCCGTAGGCGTCGCCTGCGGCTCCCTCCAGCCCCTCACGGTCGAGCACGATCACGCGGCCGCGCCGCGCCTGGATCAGGCGCGCTCCTTCCAGCAGCTGCAGCGTCAGCGTGACGGTCGTTCGCCGCACGCCCAGCATCATCGACAGGAAGTCGTGCGTGATCGACAATTCGTCGCCGTCCTGACGGTCATGGTACATCAAGAGCCAGCGCGCGAGCCGCTCCTGGACGGGGGCGCTGGCATTGGCATGGGCCGTGCAGGCCGTCTGGACCAGGAATGTGTGCGTGTAGCGCAGCAGGAGCGCGCGGAGCGACGCACTCGCCTCGGTGAGCCGAATGAAGGCGTCGGCGCCGATGCGGTGACCGTGCCCTCCCACCTGCATGAAGATCTGTTGCGGGATGCGGTCAGAGCCGAGGACCAGGGCCGTTCCGGCGAAGCCATCGCGGCCGAACAAGCCGATCTCGACGCGGCCGCCCTCCTCGGAGTTCACGATGATCGAGCCGAGTCCCGCCTCGAGGAAGGTCGCGTGCGTGATCGGCCGCCCGGGCTCGACGAGGACCGTGTGGAGCGGCAGGTCGACCGGGTCCAGGTGCGGCCGGAGCCATGCACGATCGGTGTCGGAGAGGCTGGCGAGCAGGCGGTTCTGGTAGGCGGGGAGCGTGGACACGAGCGGTGGGTACGAGCGCAGCTGTGGAACCGCTGCCGCATACTCGATTGGCTCGTGAATACGAGCAGATTGCTCCCGAGCGGCAGGATCGGTGCGAAATCGAACAATGGCAGTTCACGATCCGATTGACCCACGTTAAATCCGCCGGTCCGAAAGCACCCGAGCGGCTCGCTTCGTGCGGTACACAACACAGCGAGCCTTGGCACGTGGCGTGATCTCTAGAGCTCATGATCGCCCCAGGATCGCGTTCCGGCCGATCCGCGATCCCGGCGGCGTCCCCGCTCGCATCGGAGCCTTGCCGACGAGGATGGGACCGCTTGGCTCGACCTGCCGGACCCTGGTTCGGCTTAAGGCGCGCGGGGATGAGGAGCGCCTCCGGCCGTGCAGCCCTCCTCACACCGATCTAACCTGACCTCAGAGCATAAGAGCCGCCGTCTCGATGCACGCGAGTCCGGGCCGGATGGGAACGGAACGGCATGGTAGGTCGTCTATCTGACACATGTCGGGCGCCGCGGAGGACGCCGTGTGAGTGCAGAGCAGGACCCGAGCTGTATCTGGCCGTCCGGTGGCGGCCAGACCGGCGCCCTGATCCGGGAGAAGGATTGGCGGACAACGCCGCTGAGGGCACCGCGGACATGGCCGCAGAGCCTGAGATCCGCGACGGACCTCGTGCTGCACTCGCCAACGGCGATGGCGCTCGCCTGGGGGCCGGAAGGCACCCTGCTCGGCAACGACGCCTGCGCGGCCCTGCTGGGGCCGCCCCGGGGCTGGCTGGGCGAGCGCCTGGCGGCGATCTGCCCGGATTTGGCCGGCGGCGACACCGACCTCCTCGGCGCGGCGCTGGCGGGCCGGTCCCGGTCCCTGCGCGACGGACGGGTCACGGTGATGCGCGACGGGCAGCCGGTTCCGGCCGCCCTCGACCTCGACGGCTCGCCGGTGGTGGATGAGACCGGCGCGCCGGCGGGCCTGTTCGTCGTCCTGCGGGCGGGCGCCGAGGATCAGGCGAAGGCGCTGCAGCAGGAGCGCGACCTGAGCATCGAGATGAGGCGGCAGGCCCGCAACACCCTGGGGGTGATCCGGGCCGTCATCCGCCGCAGCCTGCAGGCGAGCCAGACGCTGGAGGATCTCGCGCTCCACCTCGACGGCCGCGTCGCTGCGGTGGGCCGGGCGCTCTCCACCGCCAGCAACCCGGCCCACGGGGTCGATCTGGAACTGCTGCTGGGCGAGGAGCTGCTCGCCCAGCAGGCGCGCGAGGGCGAGCAGGTGTCGCTCGCGGGTCCCGAGGTGCGCCTCCCGGTGAGGGTGAGCGAGCGCCTCGGCCTCGCGATCCATGAGCTCACGACCAACGCCATCAAGCACGGCGCCCTCGGCAGGCCGACGGGGCGGATCGCCATCCGCTGGGAGATCGTGCCGGGCCCCGATGCGCGGCGGCTGACGCTCGTCTGGAAGGAGACCGGGGTCGCCGGCCGCGGCGAGGCCCCGCGTCACCGGGGCTTCGGCGCCGAGCTGCTCCACCGCATGCTGCCCTACGAGCTGCGGGCGGTTGTCACCTGGGTGCCCGAGCCGGACGGCGTGCGCTGCACGATCACGCTGCCGCTGGACTAACGAGCAGCGCCTGCGCCACCTCCTTCGCATCCAGCGGCTTGCCGCAGTACCGGGCCAGGGCGTAGCGGGGCGGAATGACGGCCTGGTCGTAGCCGGTGGCGAACACGAAGGGGATGCCGCGCTCCTGGAGCGTGTCCGCGACGACGTAGGCGATCTCGCCCTGCAGGTTGAGGTCGAGCACGGCGCCGTCCAGGCGCGAACCGTCGGCGATCAGCGCGAGCGCCTCGTCGACGCTCGGCACCGGCCCGACGATCTCGGCACCGCGGGCCTTGAACGCCTCGGCCAGATCCTGGGCCAGGAAGTACTCGTCCTCGACCAGCAGCACGCGGTAGGCTGCGGGCGCGTCCGGGTGGCTCATGCCGTGCTCCTCCCTCCTCGCTGCGCACCGGTGAGAGGCAGGTCGATGTAGCAACGCACGCCGTCGTTCCCGAGTTCGTAGGACGTCCTGGCCTTCAGCGCGTAGGGCAGCGCCTCCTCGATCAACTCGCGACCGTAGCCGCGCTTCTCCGGCGCGGCCGCGAGCCGCGCCGGCGCACCCACCTCCTCGATCCAGTCCAGCATCAGGCGCGGGCCCTCGTTCCCCGCCTCCCGTACCGACCACGTGACCGCTAGGCTCCCGTGCTCGGTGGCGAGCGCACCGTACTTGCGGGCGTTGGTGGCCAGTTCGTGCAGGGCCAGGGCCAGGGTCTGCACCGTGGAGCTGCGCAGGGGCACCGATGGACCGTCGATGCGGACGCGCTGGCCCATGGTGCAGGCGCCGAGGGCGTCCAGCTCGGTGCGGACCAGCTCGCCGATGGTGATCCGCGACTGCTCGGAGCGCGACAGCAGGCCGTTGACCCGGGCCAGGGCGTCGAGGCGCTCGCGAAACTGCTCCGAGACGGCCTCGAGGGAGGTGTTCCTGCGCTGGGTCTGCCGGAAGAGCGACGTGACCACGCCGAGCAGGTTGCGGGTGCGATGCTGCAGCTCGGCAACCATCACGTGCTGCTGCTCCTGGAGCTGACGCAGGTCGTCGATGTCGGTGGACGTGCCCAGCCATTCCAGGATGCGGCCGTGCTCGTCGCGGAGCGGCACGGCGCGGGTCGTAAACCACCGGTAGCGCCCCTCGGCGGCGTTGTGGACCCGGTGCTCGACGGACAGGCTGCCCGCCTCCTCGGCCAGCTGCCAGGCGGCCAGCATGGCGTTCCTGTCGTCGGGGTGGACGGGCCGCAACCAGCCGAGGCCGAGGCTCTCGGCACAGGGAAGGCCGGTATAGGCGCTCCATTGCGGACTCGACCAGGTCCAGCGGCCATCCCCCACGGCGCGCCAGACGAGCTGAGGGATGCCCTCCATCAGGCCGCGCAGGCGTTCCTCGCTCGCGCGGACCGCCTCTTCCGCCTGCCTGCGCGCGGTGAGGTCGACGGTGACGACGAGCAGGCTGCGCGAGCCGGACTGCCCGCCCGGAAGCGCGGTCGCCGTGCTGTTCGCCCAGACGAGCGTCCCGTCGGGCCTGACGTAGCGCTTGTCCAGCGTCGCCGACGCGCGGCCCTCGAGCGCGCGGGAGACCAGGGTGACGCTGGGCGGCACGTCGTCCGGATGCGTCACGTCGGCGATGCTCACGGCCAGGACCTGCTCGCGGGTGCGGCCGAGGATGCGGCACAGCTCGTCGTTGGCCCTCAGGAAGCGTCCGCTGTCCGGGTCGATCTCCGACAATCCGACCGATGCATTGTCGAAGATGGCGGCGAGCTTCGCCTTGCTGGCCCGCAGCGCCGCCTCCATCTGCCGACGGTCGGTGATGTCGAGCACGAACTCGACCACCTCCTCGCCGACCTTGCGGGGTGCGAACATCCCCCACCAGCGGGAGCCGTCCTTGCGGAGGTACTCCTTCTCGTAGGGCGTCGCTTCGCCGTGCGTCATGATCTCCTGCACCGCCCTGTGTGAGACAGGGTGGAACTCCTCCGGCGTGAGCTCCTGCCACGTCCGGCCGAGCACGTCCTCCTGGCTGAACCCGGACATCTGCAGGAAGGCGTCGTTCGCCTCGGTCAGCCGGAAGGCCGCGTCCCAGAAGATCACCCCGACCGTTCTGATCGCGAGCGCGTTGCGCAGCCGCCGCTCGCTCCTCCGCGGAGCGGTCCCGGCGCGCTCGAGCACCACGCGGCGCAGCTCCAGCTGCGCCATGACCTGGCGGGCGAGTGCCTGGAGGCCGTCGGCCTGTGCGGTCGTCAGGCCCTCGGGCCGGGGCTTCGTGTCGATCACGCAGAGCCGGCCGAGCGCGACGCCCTCCGGTGAGGACAGGCGTGCTCCGGCATAGAAGCGCCAATGCGGCTCGCCCGTCACGAGACGATCGGCCCGCGTCCTCGGATCGCGGCTCAGGTCGGGAACGACGAGGAGCGGCATCCGGTCGAGAGCATGGCGGCAGATCGATTGCTCGATCGGTATCTCGGACGGGGCGAAGCCGCGACGGGCCTTGAACCACTGCCGATCGGACGCAACCAGGCTGAGGAGGGCCACCGGTGCCTGGCAGATCTGGGAGGCGAGGAGCACGAGATCGTCGAAGGCCGGCTCCGACTCCGAGTCCAGGATGCCATAGCGACTGAGCGTGCGGAGGCGGTCCACCGCGTCCTGGTCAAGTTCCAACTCGTTCAGCATGAAGCGGTCGCAATATCGATACCAGCAGCATCCATCGCACTGGAGCGATCGCCGCTATTTGTCAACATTACCTGTCACATCGAGGCCCCCAACTTGGAATTGCCGGCTCGACAGGCCGAAACTTTGTTTCTACAACTCCACCGAGACCGGCTCGGCCGCCGGGGTCTTCGACCGACCGCTCGCCAGCACGGCTCACCGGCCCGCACGATCCCCCGGCCGCGGTGCGAGCCCAGCAGGCGAGCGGCATCCCCGGACGCCCGCCGCGGCCGTCGGCCGCCCCTGCCCTAGCGGAGCGACTTCGCCTGCCGTTCCAGCTGGGCCAGGAACTCGAGCACGGCGGGCGCCGGGCTGCGGCCGGCCCGGGTCACGATCCCCATCGACCGACGCATCACGGGCCGTTCGAGCCTGCGCCACGCGAGGTCGAACGGTCCGAGCAGGGAGAGCGTCAGCCGCGGCAGGGCCGTGACGCCGAGGCCCGTCGCGACCATGTGGCCGACCGTACCCAGGAAGGCGCAGCCGTAGAGCGGCGGAACGGCGAGGCCGGCCTGGAGGAAGGCCGCATCCGTCATCTGCCGGACGCTGCTCGCGGCGGCCATCGCGATGAACGGCCGGCCCTGGAAGACCGACCAGGGCAGCGGCCCCTCCCCGCCCGGCGCGTCCCCGGGGCGGCAGACGAGGCCGAACTCGTCGGACAGGAGGGATCGGTAGACCAGCGCCGCCTGCGGGTGCGGGGGTCGTATCGTCAGGCCGAGATCGGCCCCGCCGCCGGAGACCGCCTCGAGCACCGAGCCCGAGAGGCCGTCCCGGACCTCGATCTCGACGTCCGGGCGTCCCTCGCGGAAGCGCGCGATGGCGGGGGGGAGCAGCACCGCGGCGATCGAGGGCAGGGCCGCGACGGCGACCCGGCCGCTGCGCCCCTCGACGAAGCGGGCGAGGTCGTCGGCGGCGCTGTCGAACTCGGCGACGAGCGCCTCGGCGATCCGGCGCAGCTCCAGCCCGGTTGGGGTCGGCACGACGCTGCGGGTCGTGCGGTCGAACAGCCGCCGCCCGAGGGCGGCCTCCATCTGCTGGATCGTGCGGCTCAGGGCCGGTTGCGACACGCCGTGCAGCCGCGCCGCCTCGCCGAAGCTGCCGCTGCGGGCGAGATGCAGGAACGCCGTGAGCTGCTGGGGCGTGAAATTCATGCGCATCGGTTATCAATATATAGGTTGAATGCACCCCCGTCATTGACCGACCCTCGGCGCGTGCAGCCTGCACCCGACAATCGCAGGCGCCGGGAGGAAACCTTGCTAGCTGCCCTGGGCTTCGCGACCATCGCGATCTTCCTGTACGCCATCATGACCCGTCGTCTGTCGGTGCTGGTGGCGCTGATCCTCATCCCGGCCGTGGCCGGGCTCCTCGCCGGGGCCGGCCCCGGTCTCGGCAAGATGATGCTCGACGGCATCGCCCGCGTCGCGCCGGTCGGCGTGATGATCGTCTTCGCCGTCCTGTATTTCGGGCTGATGCTCGACGTCGGGCTGTTCGAGCCGATGATCCGGCGCCTCGTGCGGCTGGTGAAGGGCGATCCCGTGCGGGTGACGCTCGCCACCGCCGCGCTCACCCTGGCGGTCTCCCTCGACGGCGACGGCGCCACCACCTTCCTCATCACGGTCTCGGCGATGCTGCCGCTCTACCAGCGCCTCGGCATGGACCGGCTGGTCCTGTCCGGCACCGTCGCCCTCGCGGCGGGCGTGATGAACATCATCCCGTGGGGCGGGCCGACCGTGCGCGCCATGGCGTCCCTCAAGGTCGATTCCGCCTCCCTGTTCAACCCGGTCGTGCCCGCGATGGCGGTCGGCATCGCCTGGGTGCTCCTCGTGGCCTACATCTTCGGTCGGCGCGAGCGCGCCCGCCTCGGCCTCCCGGCCGCCGGCGGCGCGGCGGCGGGCCTGCGGCCGGCCTCGCTCTCCGCCGCGGTCCCGGCCGACTTGCCTGCCGACCTGCCGGCCGGCTCGCCGGCCCACGCCGCCGCAGAGGCGGACGAAGGCAAGGTCGCCCTCGCCCGGCCCTGGCTGTACTGGTTCAACGCGGCACTCACGGCCGTGCTGATCGTCGCCCTCCTGATGGCGCTGCTGCCGCTGCCGGTGCTGTTCATCCTCGCCTTCGCGATCGCGCTTCCGGTCAACTACCCGCGCTGGGACCAGCAGCAGAAGCACCTCGTCGCGCATGCCGACAGCGTGGTCACGGTCTCGACCATGATCTTCGCGGCCGGCATCTTCACCGGCGTGCTCACCGGCACGAAGATGATCGACGCGATGGCGGCCGCCGCGGTGTCGGTGGTCCCGGCGAGCCTCGCCGGCTACCTGCCGGCCATCGTAGCCGTCACCAGCATGCCGCTCAGCCTGGTGTTCACGCCGGACGCCTACTACTTCGGCGTGCTGCCGGTGCTGGGGCAGACCGCGGCCAATCTCGGCGTCGATCCGGTCCTGGTCGGCCGCGGCGCCATCCTGGGCCAGATGACGACCGGCTTCCCGCTCAGCCCGCTCACCGCCTCGACCTTCATCCTGATCGGCCTGTGCGGGGTGAATCTCGGCGACCACCAGCGCTTCATCTTCCCGTGGGCGTTCGGGACCACGCTCGTGATGACGGCGGTCGCCTTCGCGACCGGCGTCCTGGGCTGACGCCGCCCTCAGGCCCGGCATAAGGAGTGTCCAGGGTGAGAACCATCAGGATCGGCGCCGGCGCCGGCTTCTCGGGCGACCGGATCGAGCCGGCGGTCGAGCTGGCCGAGAAGGGCGACGTGCAGTACCTCGTCTTCGAGTGCCTGGCCGAGCGCACCATCGCGCTTGCCCAGCAGGCGCGGATGCGGGACCCGGCCGCGGGCTACGACCCGCTGCTCGCCGCCCGGATGCGCGCCGTCCTGCGGCCCTGCCGCGAGCGCGGCATCCGGATCGTCACCAACATGGGGGCGGCGAACCCCGTCGCCGCGGCCGAGGCGATCGCGGCCGTCGCGCGCGACCTCGGCCTGCACGGCCTGCGGATCGCCGCGGTCACCGGCGACGACGTGCTCGAGGCGGTGCGGGCCGGGGATCACCGGCTCGACGAGACCGGCGAGCCGGTGAGCGCCCTTGCCGACCGTCTCGTCTCGGCCAACGCCTATCTGGGCGCCGGCCCGATCGCCGCGGCCCTGGCGCAGGGAGCCGAGGTGGTCGTCACCGGCCGCGCCGCCGATCCGGCGATGTTCCTCGCGCCCCTGGTCCACGAGTTCGGCTGGTCGATGACCGACTGGACGCGGCTCGGCCGCGGCACGGTGGTCGGCCACCTGCTCGAATGCGCCGGCCAGGTCACCGGGGGCTACTTCGCCGATCCCGGCTGCAAGGACGTGCCCGACCTCGCCCGGCTCGGCTTCCCCCTCGCCGAGGTGGCCGAGGACGGGACGGCCGTCGTCACCAAGGTGCCGGGCTCCGGCGGGCGGGTGACGACGGCGACCTGCAAGGAGCAGCTCCTCTACGAGGTGCACGACCCGGCCCGCTACCTCCAGCCCGACGTCGTGGCCGATTTCTCCGGCGTGCGGGTGAGCGAGGACGGGCCGGACCGGGTCCGGATCGAGGGCGGCGGCGGCGCCCCGCGCACCGGCCTGCTGAAGGTGTCGGTCGGCTACCGCGACAGCTGGGTCGGCGAGGGGCAGATCTCGTACGCGGGCGCCGGCGCGGTGGCGCGCGGGCGGCTGGCGCTCGAGATCGTGGCCGAGCGCCTGCGGATGACCGGCGTCGCGTGCCGCGAGACGCGCTTCGAGCTGATCGGCGTCGACGCGATCCTGGGGCCCGCGCTCTCGGCCGGCGCCCCCGAGCCGCGGGAGGTGCGGGTCCGGGTCGTCGGCCGCACCGACAGCCGGGCGGAGGCGGAGCGGATCGGCCAGGAGGTCGAGTCGCTCTATCTCAACGGCCCGGCGGGCGGGGGCGGCGCGACGAAGTCGGCTCGCGAGATCGTCGGGATCCGCTCGCTGCTGCTGCCCGAGGGCGTGGTGACCCCCGCCATCCATGTCGTGGAGAGCTGACGATGCCGACGATTCTGCGCCGCCTCGCCCATGCCCGCACCGGCGACAAGGGCGACGTCTCGAACATCTCGGTGATCGCCTACGACCCGCGGGACTACGCCCGTCTGGAGCGCCACGTCACGGCGGAGCGAGTCGCGGCGCATTTCGCCGGGCTCGTGCGCGGCGAGGTGGAGCGCTTCGCGCTGCCCGGGCTCGGCGCCCTTAACTTCGTGCTGCACGGGGCGCTCGGCGGCGGCGTGACGCGCTCCCTCGCCCTCGACGCCCACGGCAAGTGCCTCGCCTCGGCGGTGCTGGACATCGAGATCCCTGACGAGGGGTGAGAGGGCGCTTCCTGTCGCCCCCTCGTGGCGCCCGGGACCGCTCGTGTCCGACCGGCCTCCTCCAGGCTCACGGGATTCAGGCCCGGACGACCTCCGGCTCCTCGCCGAGGAGGCGCAGCGCCGACGCGATCACCTGACGGGTCTGGGAGCTGAGCCGCTCCAGGCGGGCGCGCTTGTCATACTGCCTCAGGCGGATGACGAGACGGTCATCGCGCGAGTTCCCGTGAGTGATGCCTCCGATCACGGCGTCCGTGATCAGCCGCCGCAGCAACGTCTCGAAGAAGTCGTCCGTGTCCGTGCGTCCTGCAAGCATCCTGGCTTCTCCTTCCGTGAAGCGAAGCCTGTCTCGAACAGCCGGGTTACGACAAGATGTCAGAAACGTCGGCGGACGGCACGGTCCGCACGGGATGTGCGGTCCCGCACAAACCTGCCGGATCGTACCCTGATCCGCGCCGGAGCCGCTCTGTGCGGCTCGCGGCACCCGATGTTATGGTCGTCAATCTTGGTCGCGGGTCGGAGGGCTGTCACGCTTCCTCGCCGAGGCCGAGGCGGCGGCACGCTCACGCTGCGGGAGGAGGCATCCTGCGCGTGCGGGTGATCATCGGCGGCACCGACACCCGGCGGCGCCGACGCCACGCGGGTCGCGGCTGCGGCCGACCGCTCTCGCCTCAGGAGCCGAGCCGGCCGACCTTGCGCGCGAGACCGCATCCGCCCGGGCACGTCGTCATACACATCCCGACCGGCCCGGCGCACGATGCGGGCTATCGCGTCACGCGCCCGGCTTGCGCGGGGAGCGGAAATCCGGTTTCCGCTTCTCGCGGAACGCGGCGGCGCCCTCGCGGGACTCGTCGGTGTCGTAGTAGAGGCTCAGCGCCTGCATCCCCATCGAGGCGATGCCGCGGATGCTCTCCGTATCGGCGTTGAAGGAGCGCTTGGCGATGGCGAGCGCGGTCGGGCTGCGCTCCATCAGCTCGGCGCACCACCGCGCGACCTCGGCATCGAGCGCCTCGTGCGGCACGACCGCGTTGACGAGCCCCAGCGCCAGCGCCTCCTGCGCCGTGTAGCGACGGCACAGGTACCAGATCTCCCGTGCCCGCTTCTCGCCGACGACGCGGGCGAGGTAGGCGGTGCCGAAGCCGGGATCGACCGAGCCGACCTTCGGCCCGACCTGCCCGAACTGGGCCCGCTCCGAGGCGATGGTCAGGTCGCAGATCGTCGCCAGCACGTTGCCGCCGCCGATCGCGAAGCCCTGGACGCGGGCGATCACGGGCTTGGGCACGTCGCGGATCAGGCTCTGCAACTCCTCGATCGGCAGCCCGATCGTGCCGCGGCCGTCGTACTGGCCTTCATGCGCCGTCTGATCGCCGCCGGTGCAGAACGCCTTGTCGCCGGCGCCCGCCAGCACGATGACGCCGATGCTCCTGTCCCAGCCGGCCTCCTGGAACGCCCGGATCAGCTCCTCGACGGTCTGGCCGCGGAAGGCGTTGTAGCGCTCCGGCCGGTTGATCGTGATGCGGGCGACGCCGTCTTGCGCCTCGTACAGGATGTCGTCGTAAGCCATCGTCGTCTCCTCACCCGGCCATCGAGAGGCCGCCGGACACGCTGATCACCTGCCCGGTGACGTAAGCCGCATCGTCGCTGGCCAGGAAGCCGATCGCGCCGGGCAGGTCGTCGGGCCGGCCGATCCGGCCGAGCGGGATCGCCCGGCGGAAGGAGTCCATCAGCTTGTCGGGGTTGCCGGCGCCGCGCCGGAACTCCTCGAACAACGCGGTGTCGGTCGGGCCCGGGCAGACGACGTTGAGCGTGATGCCGTGCCGGGCGTGCTCGCGCGCCAGGGTCTTGGTCAGCCCCAGGAGCGCCGCCTTGCAGGCCGCGTAGACCGCCTCGCCCGTCGAGCCGACCCGGGCGGCATCCGACGCGACGTTGACGATCCGGCCGTAGCCGCGCTCGACCATGCCCGGCAGGACGAGGTGGTGCATGGTGAGCGCACCGACGAGGTTGACCGCGATCAGGCGCTCCCACTCGGACGGCTCGGTCGCCAGGAACGGCTTGAAGATGTCGAAGCCGGCGTTGTTGATCAGGACGTCGACCGGGCCGAGCGCCTCCGTCACGCCGGCGAGCGCCGCCTCGACCTCGTCGCGGCGGGTTATGTCGCAGCAGAACGCGCCGGCGCGACCGCCCGCGCCCGCCCCTCCGGCATTGATCGCGTCGGCGACCGCCCGGGCCGCGTCGTGGTCGCGGTCGAGGACCCCCCCCGCCGCGCCTTCCGCCGCGAGCCGGTGGCAGACCGCCGATCCGATGCCGCCGGCGCCCCCGGTCACCACGGCCGTCCTGCCTTCGAACCTCGTCACGCGCCGGCATCCTTCTGATATCCTGCACGCAGCCTAGACCTGCGGCCCGAAATAGCAATACCTTGCCATATATGCCCGTGACCGATCCCGCCGCTCCCCCGGCCGCCGACCGCGTCGACGCCGACACCGACCGTTTCGGCATCGACCGTTTCGACTTGGCCAACCGGTTGTTCTTCCGCCTCTATCAGAGCTCCAACCTGCTGCACAAAGTCGGCACGCGGGCGGTGTCGTCCTTCGGCAGCACGACGCAGCAATGGGCGGTGCTGGGGGCGCTGGCGCGCCCGCGGGTCGCGGCGGACGGCGTCAGCGTGAAGGAGCTGATCGCCTTCCTGCTGCTCACCCGCCAGAACCTCACGATCGTGCTCGACCGCCTCGAGGGCCGCGGCTGGATCGAGCGCGTGCCGGATCCGGTGGACCGGCGCAGCCGCCGGGTGCGGCTGACCCCGGCGGGCCAGGCCGAGTGGACGCGGATGCTCGTCGAGATCGGTGACTTCTACGAGGCGTCGCTCGCCGGTCTCTCGGCCGACGAGCTGCTCCAGCTCTACCGCCTGCTCGACCGCCTGAAGAGCGGCCTTGCGGCGATGGACTGATCCTCCCTCGGTTTCGCGGACACCTCTGCTACGCTCGTTACGGGCGGGGAAGGTGTTTGATGGCAAAGACACGACGCGAATTCACCCCCGAGTTCAAGCGCGAGGCGGTCGCCCTGCTCGAGAGCAGCGGCCGGTCGCAGATGCAGGTCGCCGCGGAACTCGGGATCCAGCCCTCCATGCTGCGCCAGTGGCGAACCGTGCTGATGGAGGGGTCCACCTCCAAAGCGACCCGCAGGCGCGCCGGGG
>NZ_LABY01000065.1 GCF_001043975.1 Methylobacterium variabile | reverse complement strand
TGATTGGATCCCACAGATTTGACACCCTGCATGTCATTCCGGGGCCGCGCAGCGGAGCCCGGAATGACATGCAGGGTGTTCAGAATGGAGAAGAACGCAACTCACGTTACTCGACACCGCCTGAGTTTCTGTATTCCGGGCTCTTCTGCGCAGCCCGAATGACGAAGAGGGTGTTCATACTGTCCAGAAAGTTAAACAGGCTCTGAAGCTTATCATTCCCTTACTGCCGAGATCCGAACCAAAGCGCCCGAACTGATAGGAGTTGCGCCAGCAGGGCATCAGCGTGGTCATTCCCGGCACCCACGGCTGCGAGTGCAGGATCCGCCTCGACACGCGGCGCCATCCCGACCGTTGGCGGGTCGAGGCGGTGTTCTGCCGCCTCAAGGATTTCCGCCGCATCGCCACCTATTACGACAAGCTCACCCGCAACGTCGCTTCCGCCCTCGCCTTGGCCGCCGTCATCGCATCCTGGTGCTGATTGAGTGATCCTAGCTGATTTGCAGATGTTCAATCCACTCATGGCCAGGATGCAATTCGTTCAGCCAGACAAGCAGCTGCTCTTTTTCTTCGGTAGAAAATTTGTTTCGAAAAAAATTGAAATCTCTCTGATCTTTTTTTCTACAATATTTCGCCTTGAACAGCATGACATTTATAGGTGCCAGATATGGGATACCCGTTTCGCTCACATGAACAGCATCGGAGCGTGCCATCTGTATTGTCTGATCGCGCTTATAGATCCATAGGTCTGGCGTCCCTGGTTCCATCATCATGTCCACGCGCCAACAAGCTCGCCGCATGTCTCCGCCCCAAAGCTGCCAGACATCGCCAGGCAGGCTAGCGGACGGGGGAAGATATTCGATTTTCCCATTATTTACAGTAAAGAAATCCAGATCGCGCAAAAGGGCGCGGAAGTGATCCACATCATCGCGAATAACGACAAACTCTAAGTCTTCGTGCTCACGCGTTTGCTTGCCATGCGCAACGTCCAGAGCCCATCCGCCTGCGACGTACCAGGGGAGGACTGCTTCTCGGAGACGCTGACCGAGTTCGTCGGGAGACCATGCATCCCAAGCTTCGTCGTCGAGAGGGCTCATCGAAATATCCGTAGGGAGCACCTGTGAAGAACGAAACCCTATAAGCGCTGCTGTCGCTCGCCAACGCGGCGTCCACCGGGACCTCACGCAGCAGCCGCGCGACCGTATCCACCAGCCGCGCGATCATTGCCCCGAAGGGCGAGTTTGTCCTGTCCGAAGTAGACCTCGACGCACGGTGCGAAGCCCAACGCCATCCAGCGGTCGTCGTCGTCGCGCGCCGCCGATCGTTGCCGACAGGCCGAACGCGAGAAGGGTCGTAGGCTTGCCCGTGTCCTCGAACCCCGGCCAGCAACCAAACGGCAAGCGTGGACGGCTCGACCCCGGCGGCGAACGTCAGCTGGTACTCGATCGCCATGACAACGCACCCGGGACGCCGGATCGATGCAATGGAGACGGAAGCGCTCCTCAGCAGCGGGTAGAGGTGAACGTATGGAAACGCCTGTGAGTCGTCCCCCTCAGCAGCCCTTCGTCCGATCAGGCCGATTGAGCCTGAACCCTGACCGTCGCCAGTCGCGCCGTTCATCGAACCGTGTCATGGCTGGGATACCCCCGGCCGGAACCGCCGGTCGTAATCGGCCGCGTAGAGCGCGCTCTCGCGGAACTCCGTCGCGCCGAGGGCCGGGCCGACCAGGATCAGGGCGGTGCGCTCCAGCCCCGCCGCCGTCACCTGGGCCGGCAGGTCCGCCAGGGTCCCGCGCAGCACCCGCTCGTCCGGCCAGGTGGCGCGGAAGACCACTGCGGCCGGGCAGTCCGGCCCGTAGTGCGGGATCAGCTCGGCCACGACCGTGTCGATGACGTGGATCGACAGGTGCACGGCGAGCGTCGCGCGGGTCGCCGCGAAGGCGGCGAGGCGCTCCGAATCCGGCATGGCGGAGGCGCGGCCGCTGGTGCGGGTCAGCACCACGGATTGGGCCACCTCCGGCACCGTCAGCTCGCGCCCGAGCACGGCGGCGGCCGCCGCGAAGGAGGGGACGCCGGGGGTGAGGTCGTAGGGGATGCCGAGGCGGTCAAGGCGGCGGGTCTGCTCGGCGACCGCGCTCCAGATCGAGAGGTCGCCGGAATGCAGCCGCGCCACCGCGAGGCCCGCCGCATGGGCCGCCGCCATCTCGTCGACGATCGCGTCGAGGGAGAGGGGGGCGGTGCTCACGATCCGCGCACCGGGGGGACACCAGGACAGGATCTCCGGCGCCACCAGGGAGCCGGCATGGAGGCAGACCGGGCAGCGGGCGATGAGGTCGCGGCCCCGCACGGTGATGAGGTCGGCCGCGCCCGGCCCGGCGCCGATGAAGTGGATCATGGCTCGTCTCCGCTGGCGGCGAGCGCGCAGGTGGCGCCCGGGCTGGCGATCCGCGGCAGGATGAGGTGTGCGTCGGGTCCGGCCGCCGCCAGGGCGGCCGCCTCCGCCAGCGAGCCGACGCCGCGCAGGGCCTCGATCCGCACCGAGCGGGTGACCCCGCGGCGGCCGGCCTCGCGCAGGGCCTCGACCCCGACGGGAACCAGCGGCACGCCCAGCGCCTCGGCGGCGGCGCGGATCGCCCGGTCCTCCGCCCGGTCGGCGGCGGTGGCAAGCGCCGTGAGGCGCGCGGCCGCGAGGTCCGCCTGCCGCAGGGCGGCGGCCACCAGGGTCAGGATCTCGTCCGTCCCGGTGGCGTGGCGAAAGCCGATGCCGGCGATGACCGGGCGCAGCGCCCCGGTGTCGGGCGCGCGGGCCGGACCGCGCAGCGGCCGCGGCGGGGGGGCGGCACCCGGCACCCGCGCCTCGAGGATCGATGCGGTCATCACGGCTTCGTCAGCGCCCATTGAGTCACCGGCATCGCCGGGCGCCAGCCGGTGAGGCCGCCGACCGGCTCCGCGCGGGCGACCGAGAGGCGCCGCAGGGTGCCGCCGCGCTCGGCGTGGAGGCGCAGGAGCACCGCCTCGCTCTCGAGCGTCACTGCGTTGGCGACGAGGCGTCCGCCGGCGGGCAGGGCCTCGAGAACCGCCGCGACCAGGGCCGGATCGGAGACGCCGCCGCCGATGAAGGCCGCGTCCGGCGCCGTCAGCCCGGCGAGCACGGCCGGGGCGCGGCCGACCACGACGGCGAGGTCGGGCACGCCGAGGGTCCGGGCGTTGCGGCGGATGCGGGCGGCGCGCTCGTCCCGCGCCTCGACCGCCACGGCGCGGTTGGCCGGATGGCGCAACGACCACTCGATGCCGATCGAGCCCGAGCCGGCGCCGACGTCCCACAGGAGCTGGCCGGCGCGAGGGCGCAGGGCCGCGAGGGTGACGGCGCGGATCTCGGCCTTGGTGAGCTGGCCGTCGCTCTCGAACCAGGCGTCGTCGAGGCCGGCGCTGAGCGGGATCACCCGGGCGTCCGGCTCGGCCACCACCTCGACCGCGACGGTGTTGAGCGGGTCGATGCCTCTCTCCGCGAAGCCGGCAGCGAGCGCGGTGCGGCGGCGCTCGCGGGGCCCCCCCATCGCCTCGAGCACGGTCAGGCGCGTGCGCGGGAAGCCGCGCTCGGTCAACAGGCCCGCGAGCTTTTCCGGCGTGGTGCCGTCCCAGGACAGGACGAGGAGCCGGGCGCCGGGTTGCAGATACGGGATCACCCGCTCGAGCGCCCGACCGTGCAGGGTCAGGCAGGCGACCTCCGCCAGCGGCCAGCCGAGGCGGGACGCCGCGAGGCTGAAGGCGGAGGCGTGCGGGAAGGCCGCGATCTCCTCCGCCGGCACCAGCCGGGCGAGCTCGGCGCCGACGCCGTAATGGAAGGGATCGCCGGTGGCGAGCACGCAGGTCGGCCGGCCGCGGCGGGCGAGGATCGTCGGATAGGCGTCGGAGAGCGGGCTCGGCCAGGCCAGGGTCTCGGCGGCGAGCGGGGCGGCCAGCTCCAGGTGCCGGCGCCCGCCCACCACCAGCCCGGCGCCGTCGAGGGCGGCCGAGGCGGCGGGCGAGAGCCCGGCCCGGCCGTCCTCGCCGAGGCCGACGATGAACAGCCACGGGGCGGTGCTCGACACGGGGGGAGCTTCAGGCGAGAAGGCGGCCATGCGCATCCTCATCCTGGGCGGCACCACCGAGGCCGCCGGCCTGGTCCGGCTCCTCGCCGGCCGGCCGGATTACGACGTCACCCTGTCCCTCGCCGGGCGCACGGCGGCGCCCCTCGCCCTGCCGGCGCGCACCCGCATCGGCGGCTTCGGCGGCGCGGCCGGGCTCGCCGCCTACCTGTGCGAGCATCGCATCGCGGCGCTGATCGACGCCACGCACCCCTTCGCGAGACTCATCTCGCGCAACGCCGCAGCGGCGGGCCGGGAGGCGGGCGTGCCGCTCCTCGCCGTCCGGCGCCCGGCCTGGGCACGGGAGCCCGGCGACGCGTGGCGCGAGGTCGAGAGCGTTCCCCAGGCCACGACGGCCTTGGGCACCGCGCCGCGCCGGGTCTTCCTGACGGTGGGCCGCCTCGAGCTCGCCGCCTTCGCGGCGGCGCCGCAGCACCGCTACCTCGTGCGCACCATCGAGCCGGTCGGCGACGCGCTGGCGGGGATCGACATCACCACGATCGAGGCCCGCGGGCCCTTCGGCGCGGCGGAGGAGGCCGCGCTGATGCAGCGCCACGGCGTCGAGGTGCTGGTGACCAAGAATTCCGGCGGGTCGGCGACCTACGGCAAGATCGCGGCGGCCCGTGCCCTGGGGCTGCCGGTGGTGATCGTGCGCCAGCCGGTCATGCCGGACGTGCCGCAGGTGGCGGAGGCGCGTGCCGCCCTGGACTGGCTCGACGCTCATCGGGCGACCGACCGCGGCGTGTAGACGAAGGGCGCCTGTCCCTCGCGCGGGATCAGGCGGGTGGCACTCGCCCCGATCATCACCAGGGTCGCCATGTCGGCCTCGGCGGCCCCCGCCTCGGCGAGCGGCAGGACGCGGATCGTCTCGTCCGGCCGGCCGACGGCGCGGGCGAGGATCACGGGCGTGTCGGGCGCGCGGTGCTCGGCCGCGAGCGCGAGGGCCGCGCCGAGCTGCCAGGGCCGGGCACGGGAGATCGGGTTGTAGAGGGCGACCACGAGGTCGGCCACCAGCACCGCGCTCAGCCGCGCGGTGATGACCTCCCAGGGCTTCAGGTTGTCCGACAATGAGATCGCGCAGAAATCACCGCCGAGCGGCGCCCCGGCCCGGGCCGCGGCCGCCAGCATCGCGGTGATGCCGGGCTCGACCGTGATCGGCAGCGCGCGCCAGGCCGGATCGCCCGCCTCCAGCGCCTCGAACACGGCCGCCGCCATGGCGAAGACGCCGGGATCGCCCCCTGACACCACCGCGACCCGGCGGCCGGCGGCGGCGAGCTCCAGGGCGTGCCGGGCCCGGTCGACCTCGACCCGGTTGTCGCTGGCGTGGCGCACGAGGCCGGGCCGCTCCGGCACCCGGGCGACGTACGGAACGTAGCCGACGAGGTCCTGCGCCGCGTCGAGCGCCGCTGCGGCGGCCGGCGTGAGGTAGCGCGGGTCGCCGGGGCCGAGGCCCACCACCGTGACGGAGCCGGTCACGGCCGGCGCCCCTCGCCCGGCACGAGCACCATCGAGAAGTAGGGCGCCCGGTCGTCCGGCTTCTCGGCCAGCGGCACGACGTGCTCCCCTTCCATCGTGCCGCGCTCGACGTAGACGGCCCGGGCCAGGAGCCCGGCCTCGGCGAGGGCCGCGCGCACCTTCGGCAGATGGCGGCCGAGCTTCATCACCACGGCGGCGTCGGTGGCGCTCAGGCGGGCGACCAGGGTCGCGTGCGGCAGGGTGGCGGGCAGGACGGTGAGCACGTCGTCGCCCCAGGTGATCGGGGTGCCGGCCCGCGTCCAGCAGCCCGACATCCCGGTGACGCCCGGCACGACCTCGACCGGGAAGCGGTCCTTCAGCCGCCGCCACAGATGCATGAACGAGCCGTAGAAGAACGGATCGCCCTCCGACAGGATCGCCACGTCGCGGCCCGCATTCAGCTCCGCGGCGAGGCACGCGGCCGCCTCGTCGTAGAAACCGGACAAAGCCGCCACGTAGGCCGGATCATCCGGCGGCAGCTCGGTCGTGTAGGGATAGGCCAGCGCCCATTCCCGGGCGGGATCCTGCACCACCGCGTCGGCGATGGTGCGGGCGTTGCCGCGACGGCCGGCCTTGCAGAAATGCACGAGGTGGTGGGCGCGCTCGAGCACCCGCACCGCCCGGACCGTCAGATAGTCCGGGTCGCCCGGCCCCATGCCGACGCCGTAAAGGGTGCCGGTGATGGCCGCCTTCGGGGCGGACGGGATCTCGGCCGGGTCGGCCGGCAGGAAGTCCGAGGGGCCGTCCATCACTCGGCCTCGCTGGCGAGCGCGTTGACGGCCGCCGCCGCCATGGCGCTGCCGCCGCGCCGGCCGCGCACCACCAGGAACGGCACCCGGCCATCCGCCGCCAGCGCGTCCTTCGATTCGGCGGCACCCACGAAGCCGACCGGCACGCCGATCACCGCCGCGGGGGGCGCCACGCCCTCGTCCAGCATCTCGAGCAGGCGGAAGAGCGCGGTCGGCGCGTTGCCGACCGCGACGACCGATCCGGCGAGCCGGTCGCGCCACAGCTCCATCGCGGCGGCGGTGCGGGTGGTGTCCAGGCTCTTGGCGAGATCGGGCACCCGGGGGTCGGAGAGGGTGCAGACGACCTCGTTGCCGGCCGGCAGCCGCGCCCGCGTGACACCGTCGGCGACCATGCGGGCGTCGCACAGGATCGGCGCGCCGCGGCGGAGCGCGGCTTGCGCCGCCTCGGCGAAGTCCGGCGACAGGGCGATGTCGGCCGGCAGGTCGGTCATGCCGCAGGCGTGGATCATCCGCACCGCGACCCGCTCGGCGGCGCCGTGGAAGCGCGACAGGTCGGATTCGGCGCGGATCATGGCGAAGGAGCGCGCGTAGATGGCGGCGCCGTCGCGGATGTAGTCGAGGCGCGGGTTCATGCGGGCTCCCGGAATGCGTCTCTCAGGCCGGAGGGGTCTCGAACGCTCTCTAGCCGCTCCAGCACGGCATCGAAAGTGAGGGCAAGGTCGGTCTCGGTGCCGGCGTGGCCCTGCGGCACCACCCCGTAGCGCCCGTTCGGCCGCCCGACCAGGGTGAGGGTGGCGGGGCCGGGATGGGCGCAGCCCTTCGGGCAGCCGGAGACGTGAGCGGTGGCGCCGCGCCGCGCGAGCGGCGCGAAGGCGGCGGCGAGGCGGGGCGCGTCCGCTTGCGCCGGCGTGCCGCCGGAGGCGCAGGCCGGCGCCCCGGGGCAGGCGGCGACCGCCCGGCGCGGGTCGGCGGGATCGACGATCAGGCCGGCGGCGGCGGCCTCGCGGCGCAGGGTCTCGGCGGCGGCCTCGTCACGGCCGACCAGCGCGACGCCGCGGCTCGGGGTGAGGCTGAGATCGCCGTCGCCGTGCGCCTCGCTCCAGCCGGCGAGGCGATCGAGCAGCGCCGCGTCGCAGCGGCCGAAGGGCAGCTCGGCGAGGACGGCACGGCCGTGCGGGCCGGCGGGGAGGGCGGGGGTGGC
>NZ_LABY01000064.1 GCF_001043975.1 Methylobacterium variabile | reverse complement strand
CCACCCCACGCCGGACACGCCCGTCCGCGAGGGGCTGCCGCCGGCCCGGCGCCGGCGGGCGATGGTCGCGATCCTCTCCGGCGTGATCCTCGCCACGCTCGACACCGCCATCGCCAACACGGCGCTGCCGACCATCGCGGCCGATCTCGGCGTCGATCCGGGAGATTCCGTCTGGATCGTGAACGCCTACCAGCTCGCCGTCGTGGCGACGCTGCTGCCGGTCGCGGCGCTCGGCGAGATCGTCGGGCAGCAGCGGATCTACCTCGCCGGCCTGGCGCTGTTCACGGTGGCCTCGCTCGTCTGCGCCCTGGCCTGGTCGCTGCCGGCCCTGGTCGCCGCGCGGATCCTGCAGGGCCTCGGGGCGAGCGCCCTCATGGCGGTCAATGTCGGGCTCATCCGCTTCGTCTACCCGACCCACCAGCTCGGGCGCGGCCTCGGCCTCAACGCCTTCGTGGTCGGCGTCGGCTTCGCCCTCGGGCCGACCGTGGCCTCGCTGATCCTGCTCGCGGCGCCCTGGCCGTGGCTCTTCGCCATCAACCTGCCGATCGGCCTCGCCGCCCTCGCCCTGGCCTGGAGCGCGCTGCCGGATACCGGCCGGGCCGGCCACCGCTTCGACGGCCCCGGCGCGCTCCTCACCGCCGCCACCTTCGCGCTGCTCGTGCTCGGGCTCGAGGAGGCCGCCCACGCGGCACCGCCCTGGCGCGTCCTGGCCGAGCTGGGCGGCGCGCTCGCCTGCGGCGCGCTGCTCCTGCGCCGCCAGGCGGACCACCCCGCGCCGATGCTCGCCGTCGACCTGCTGAAGCGCCCGCTCTTCGCCCTCTCCGCCGCGACCTCGGTCTGCGCCTTCGCCGCGCAGGGGCTCGCCTTCGTGTCGCTGCCGTTCCTGTTCCAGCACGCCCTCGGGCGCTCGCAGGTCGAGACCGGGTTCCTGATGACGCCCTGGCCGGTGGTGGTCGCGCTGATGGCCCCCCTGGCGGGCCGCCTCTCGGACCGGTACCCGCCGGGCCTGCTCGGCGGGATCGGCCTCGCGGGGCTCGCCCTCGGCTTAGGGTCGCTGGCGGCCCTGCCGGCCGAGCCGAGCGTCGCCGCGATCGCCTGGCGGATGGCGCTGTGCGGCTTCGGCTTCGGCTTCTTCCAGGCGCCGAACCTGCGCGCCATCATGACGAGCGCGCCGGCGGCGCGCTCCGGCGGCGCGAGCGGCATCGTCGCCACCTCGCGGCTCCTCGGCCAGACCACCGGGGCCGCCCTCGTGGCGGGCTGCTTCGTGATCGCCGAGGCGCACGGCCCGGCCCTGGCGCTCGGCCTCGGCGCCGCCTTCGCGGGCATCGCCAGCGTCGTGAGCCTCTCGCGCCTCGCCGTGGGCCCCGGTCCGGGCGCGGCGGACCGCCCGACGTGAGCCGGACCGCCGCCTCGGGCCGCGGTCGTTCGCCCTGGCCAAATCCCGTTGCGGCGCGCGGACGGGGCGCGCCGCTTCGAGCCGACGGGGCGGGCCACCGCCGCCGCGGACCAACGATCCCACCCGTTCGTCAGAGGAGGAACTCGCCGTGATCCACGTTCTCGCGATCATCACGACCAAGCCCGGCATGCGGGAGACGGTCCTGGAGGCCTTCCGGGCGAACGTGCCCGCGGTCCATGCCGAGGAGGGCTGCATCGAGTACGCCGCCGCGATCGACACCGAGGGCGCCGGCCCGGTCCAGACGCCGTTCGGGCCGGACAGCTTCGTGGTGGTCGAGAGATGGGCCAGCCTCGACGCCCTCAAGGCGCACGCGGCCGCCCCCCACATGGTGGCCTACGGGGCGAAGATCAAAGAGCACCTCGTGTCCCGGGTCATCCACGTGCTGTCGCCGGTCTGACCGCCCTCTCTCCCGGTCGCTTCCATGCGGCGCGGCCGGCCGCGCCGCCCTCACTCCGACGACGGACCCGGTGCCCTGACCGTCACGCCGAGCAGCGCCTCGAAGGGCAGCACCATCGCGCCCTTGTCGCGGTCGCCGTGGCCGTGCAGGAGCGCCGTCTGGTAGGTCGCGGTGGCGGCCGCCGTCACCGGCATCGGGAAGCCGCGCTCGACCGAGATCGCGGCGGCGCTGACCAGGTCCTTGTAGGCCTTGCCCAGGGGGTAGCCCTCGTCGAAGGCGCCCTGGAGGATCCGCGGCACGAAGTACTGCGAGGCGTAGCTGCGGCTCGTCCCGGTGGTGACCACGGTCGCCAGCCGGCCCGGATCGAGGCCCATCGCGACCGCCATCGGCAGCACCTCGGCGAGGGCCGCGATGTTGATGTCGTAGATCACGTTGTTGATCGTCTTGGTGAGCTGCCCGCTCCCGAGCGGCCCCATGTGCAGCACCTGGGTGCCGATGCGCGCGAGCAGCGGCCGCATCGCCGCGAAGGTCTCGGGCTCCCCGCCGCACATGACCGTGAGCGTCCCGGCCTCGGCCCCGGCGGGGGCGCCGGAGACCGGCGCGTCGAGGACGCGCAGCCCGCGCGCCCCGAGCGCCCGGCCGATGCTCACCGCCTTGCCGTGGGCGATGGTGCTGAGATCCACCACCGTCGCGCCGGGCGCGAGGCGCGGCGCGAGCCCATCCGGGCCGAACAGCACGCTCTCCACCACGTCCCCGTCCGGAAGGCAGAGGAACAGCGTGTCGGCGCCGGCGACCGCCCCGGTATCGGTCGTGACGGTGAGTCCCGGCGCCGCGTGCGCCGCCAGCCCGGCGATCCGCGCCGGATCGGCGTCGACCGCCGCGACCGTCTCGGTGCCGTCGCCCTTGCGGGCGAGGTTGAGGGCGATCGGCCAGCCCATCTGGCCGAGGCCCATAACGGCGATGCGGCGGCTCACGGGCGGGGCTTCCGGGTGGTCATGGGCATCGTCGCCTCCCTCATCGTCCGGCTCCCTTGTCGTCGGCGGAGTCGATCCCGATCGCCTCGAGGAACCGCGACACCATGTTGTAGGCGCCGACCGTGGCGGTCAGCTCGACGATCGCGCGCGGGTCGAAATGCGCCCGCAGCGCCGCGAAGATCTCCGGCGCGACGTGGACCGTCCGTGTCATCGCGTCGCAATAGGCCAGGACCGCCCGCTCCCGCGGGTCGAACACGTCCGCCGATTCCCATTCCGGCAGCGCGTCGAGCTGCGCCCGGGTCAGCCCCTCGCGCAGGGCGATCGGAACGTGCTGCTCGGCCTCATAGGCGGCCCCGTTGAGGTGCGCGATCCGGACGATCACCAATTCGCGCAGGGCGCCGGGGAGGGCGCAGCGCTGGCGGATCGCCGTCAGGAAGGTGAGCCAGCCCTCCGCCACCGGCGGGCTGTGCAGCAGCATGGCGTAGAGATGCAGGACCTCGCCGCGCTCGGCGGCGATGCGCGCGGCGAGGTCGGCCGTCTCCGGCCGCGCGAGGTCGGCGTAGGGAATGCGCGCCACGAAAGGTCTCCTTCCGGCCGGGCCGGTGTCGTCGTTGCACGGAGTGTGTGTCGAGGCGGGCCTACTTCAGCAGCACGCCCTGCACGAACGCGACGACCGCCGTCCGGGCCGCGGCGGTGGTCTCCGGGTTGTGGCCGACATGCGCCCCGACGGCGACGCAAGGATCGGTCTTCAGGCTGTAGGCCGCGCCCGTCCCGGCGTTCAGGATCGCGCCGTCCGGCCCCTCCTTGAGGCGGCAGTTGCGCGTGCTCTGCGCCTTCGGCACGGCGACCAGGGGCGGGCTCGTCGGGGTGTCGAAGCTGTGCTGCGAATCCGGGTACTCGGTCAGGGTGGCGTCCGCCCCGGCCTGCCTGAGCCGCGCCACGTAGTCCCGGCACGGCGCGATGCTGACGTAGTCGTCGCTGATGCCGTGAAACAGGCGGATCGGCGCCGGGCCGACCGTCGCGTCGCCGTCGTAAGCGACGTTGCAGGGGGTGTAGAACCCGATATGGGCCGCGAAGCGGTTCGCCCCGCCATAGGCCGCGTGGAAGCGCGCGACGGCCGAGTAGACCGACGCGACCGCGCCCTTCGAGAACCCCATGACGGCGATGCGGTCGGCACGGACCCGCGGATGGGACGCCAGGAGGTCCAGGGCGCGGTAGGCGTCGACCATCATCGCCAGGGAGTTCAGCTGCTCCTGGTTCTCGACGGTGCTGACGATCCCCCGCCCCGTGAAGGTGTCGAGGATGAAGGCGCCGATTCCCGCCTCGTTGAGCGCTCGCGCCCAGGCATCGGCGCCCGCGCCGATCCCGCCGGAGCCGTGGACCAGGACGACCACCGGCACCTTCGCGGGAGGACCGACGGGCAGCCGCAGCTCGCCGCCGAGCAGCACCTCGCGCCCCGCCGCCCCGCCGCGCAGGAACTCCTCCCCGGTCAGCGTCCGGCTCCTGACCGCGTGGATCTCGATCCGGCCCGGCAGGGGCGAGGCCGGTTGCGGAGCCGCGTGGGAGGCCGGCGCCCCGAGAGCGCATCCGGCCAGGATCACGGCCCGTGCGAGGGCCTGTGTGGCGGTCGAGAGCCGCATCGTCTCCTCCCGTGCACCTTGCCGGTGCGCCTTGCCGGCGTGTCCTGCCGGTCTGCTGTGATGCCCAGCTTGCACCGGAGACAGGGCGCGTCAATGAGGTGTGCGCCGGGGCACAGTTCCGCCAGGAGCGACGCCGCACGCGTCGCCTCGCGACGGCTCCCCGGCCTGCACCATGGCGCCGGCTGAATCCCGTCGGTCGTTTACGAGAAGTTAAGATTGTTATACTAGAACTAACGCTGCGTGATGAAGAGCATAATCAGATTGTTCATTTGCCGTGACGAAGTGTCCGACGTCTCAAACATTGCCAGGACATCGAATTAATCTGTGATATGAAGAGGGCGAGCAGATAGAGATACAAGCCGGATTCGGATATTGCTTTTTATCTCTTTGGATCCTGCTTGTAATTGCACATTCAGTTCTGCGCGACGCAAGCAAAAAAAGTGTGTACAATAGTCGGCGGCATGTCGTATGCCCACTTCAGCAATGTGAGCTTCGCCAGTCCGTTCCAACCAACTCTCCAGAATCAGATGTGCAAGGACAATGAGGAACTCGACAAGAAGTATGGGATCGTGGTGTTGCCAACCAGGCGTACCGCTTCAGAGGTAAGTTTCAGGCCGAAGAGCGTTTTCGAGTTCGATGACGAAGGGTCTTGCCGGCTGAAAAATCTCATCGATCTGGTGGAGGATGAATATTATTTTTCATACTGTCTGTACTCAGATTTTACCATTCTCTGGCTGATCGATCGAGGCGGCAAGCTGATCATATCATTGGAGGAGACGCTGATAGATGGCCAATCCAGCGGCAGCTATCCCCTCCCGCGATTCGTCGACAGGCAGAATCCGATCAGGGAGCGAAAGCTGGGCCATCCAGCCCTCGTGGGCGGCGAAGGTGCGCGAATCGGAGGAGAACTCAAATATGACCCAATGAGAAAGGATTGGTATCTCTCCAACGCGTCAGGAAGATACGGCGTGAACCTCGGCAGGACGGAAGAACAGCTTGAAGAGGTTGCCAAGCTCTTTCGCAACAGAGGATTCAGAATCGAGACTGATTTTATTTAAAGGAGTGCAAAAAAATGGCTTCGCACACCATGGACGATGCATTAATAAACGAGCTTGTTTTCAAGCTGGGGCACTTGTTGCCCAGAGAGAGAAAGCATTATTCATCATTAATTAACAACTCAGAACATATTGCGTATTTCGTCTCTCATTTGCAGAAATATATCGAAAGAAATTTTGCCAAGCCGTTGAGCGAGAATGACCTTGAAGATTTGATCGTGATGGCAGCGGATGTCAGGCAAATTCTCGGCAGTAACGTCGGTGCCGTGTGCCACGAGCCGCCCGCTGGACGCGCGTGGATTGTGTTCGTGAACGCTATCCAAGGAAGTTCGTTTCTCGAGTTGGAGAAAATCAATTCGCACCTGAGGGACGAGGCAAAAGATCATGTGATGCCTGAAGAGGTTGCTGCGGAGATCGTCAAGGCGTACGTGAGTCACAATCATGTCGAATCAAGTGAACTGTCCGACTTGATCGCGGCTGTTCATGCTTCTATCAACAATCTCGATGTCCATGCAGCGAGTTCTTCGAGCGATACCGGCTTGACGCCGCCGGTGCCGATCAGCAAGTCCGTAACTCCGGATTATCTGATTAGCCTGGAAGATGGTAAAAAATATAAAATTTTGAAAAAACATCTTGCAGGACGCGGGCTGACGCCTGAGGAGTACCGCCAGAAGTGGAATTTGCCCGAAAACTATCCAATGGTCGCGCCGAACTATTCCGCACAACGGGCGCAGCTCGCGCGAACGAGCGGATTCGGGGAGAGGCGGAAGCGCGCATCGGCGCGGGCGCGGGCGGGCGAGGCGTGAGCCGTTTCCCGGAACGTGCCTGACCGCGGGATCCCGCGCCGGTCCCCTGGCGGGCCAGGGCCGGTCAGGCCACGGCCGACGAGGCCTCCGCCCGGACGCCGTCGAGAGCCCGCGTGACGGCCGCGAGATCCTCGAAGTGCGGGAAGGCGCCGGTCGGCAGCCGCTCCACGGTCCAGTTCCGCCGCCCGGCGAAGCGGGGCAGGTCGCGGTAGTCGACGAAGTCGCCGCGGGAACCGTGGATCACCAGGACGGGCAGGTCGAGCGCCTCGTAGAGCGCGGTGGCGTCCGTCGGGAAGAGGTGGCCGGCGATGAAGCAGAAGGGCGCGTGCTCGGCGCCCGGCTGGTGCGCCGAGGCGTAGCCGTAGTCGAGCAGGCCCTCGTCGATGTCCGTCGAGCCCCAGGTCTTCTCGAGGAAGAAGCGCATGCTCGGGCGGCTGACCAGGGCGTCGAACACGGCGCGGCCGAAGGGCGGCGCGTCGAGGACCGCGCGCAGGCGGTCCTTGCCCCGGTGGCCGCCGGGCGGGGCGCGGCCGGAGAGCCGCGCATCGAACCCGGTCGGGCTGATCAGGGCGAGGCGGCGGTAGTCTCCCGGGCGCTCGAGGGCGGCGCGGGCGAGGTACTCGGCCGAGAGGGAGAGGGCGAGCGCATCGAGCGCGGCGCCTCCGTGGCGCCGCCGGACCTCGGCGGCGGCGGCGTGGATCGCCGCGACCATCAGGTCGGGCGTGTAGCGCCGGCGGCCGCGCTCGGAGGCCCCGAACCCGGGCAGGTCCAGGGCGTAGACGGGCCGTCGTCCGCGCTCGTGCAGGAAGAGCGGGCGCACCTCGTAGGCGCTCGCGGCGGCGTTGACCGAGTGGACGAGGAGGAGGGGAGGGCCGCTCCCCTCGTCGCTGCCGTAGAGCGCGACGCGGCCGGCCTCGGTATCCAGCGCGTCGAGGCGGCCCGGGAGGGCTCGCGGCAGCGGCAGGCGGTGATCGATGGCGAGCCGGCTGTAGGCGAGCCAGGCGCCGCCGCCGGCAACGGCCGCGAGGCCGAGGACCGTGGCGGCCTGACGCGCCAGGAGCGGCAGGACGGAGTGGGGCCGACGGGCCATGGGCACCTCGCGAACGTCGTGCCGGCACAACGTGCTGCCCGGCCCAACGTTGCGGCGCGAGGGGCGAGCGCCGGACCGCAAGTGCCCACCCCTGGCCGGCGCCCACGCCCGCCGCCCGGGCGGGTCAGTATCCACGCCCGGTACGCTGCGGCACCGGACCCGCGAACAGTCGGCGCTCCTTGGCGTTATGCAAGCCGGAGCATCGGACCCGAGCGCGGGTGCGGAGGTTATCGCGTTGGACGACGTGACGAGACGGACGAGAGAGGAACGCGTGCGTTCGGGCGATCCTGCACCGGTCCCGGGATTCCCTTCGGGCACCGGGAGCACCGGCGCCCTCATGCGCGAGCTCGACTGGTCGGGCTCCCCGCTCGGTCCGCCCGGGACGTGGCCGCACTGGCTGCGCTCCGCCGTGAGCCTGATGCAGGGGTCCGGGTTCCCGATGTTCGTGGCCGCGGGGCCGGAGCTCGCCTTCCTCTACAACGACGCCTACGCGGAGATCCTCGGCGACAAGCACCCGGCCGCGATGGGCGTGCGGTTCCGGGACATCTGGCCGGAGATCTGGTCCGACATCGCGCCGTTCATCGACACGGCGATGAGCGGCCGGGCGACCTGGGTCGAGAACATGCCGCTGGTCATGCACCGGCGCGGCTACGACGAGCAGGTCTGGTTCACCTTCTCGTACTCGCCCCTCCGGGACGAGGACGGCGCCGTGCGCGGGATGTTCTGCGCCTGCACGGAGACGACGGCCCGGATCCGGGCCGAGACGGCGCTGCGGGAGAGCGAGATCCGCTTCCGCAACATGGCGGACAACGCGCCCGTCATGATGTGGGTCACCGGCGCCGACGGCGCCTGCACCTACCTCAACCGCCGCTGGTACGAGTACACGGGCCAGACCGAGGCGGAGGCCCTCGGCCTGGGCTGGCTCGACGCGGTGCATCCTGACGACCGCGACCGGTCGGGCGAGGTGTTTCTCACGGCCAACGCCCGGCACCGGGAGTTCCAGCTCGAGTACCGCCTGCGCGGTGCGGACGGATCCTACCGCTGGTTCATCGACGCGGCCCAGCCGCGCCTCGGCGAGGACGGCGCCTTCCTCGGCTATATCGGCTCGGTGACCGACATCCACGACCGCAAGGCTGCCGAGGTGCGCCTGATCGAGACGACGCGGCGGCTCGACGCGATCCTGAACAACACCTCCCAGGCGATCTTCCTGATGGATGAGCGCCAGCACTGCAGCTACATGAACCGCGCCGCCGAGGCGCTCACCGGCTACGACCTCGAGGAGGTGCTCGCGCTCGATTGCCCGCTGCACGACGTGGTGCACCACACCCGGCCGGACGGTTCGTCCTACCCGCTGTGCGAGTGCCCCATCGACCAGGCCTTCCCCGAGAACGAGCGCGAGCAGGGCGAGGAGATCTTCGTCCACCGGGACGGCTCCTTCTACCCCGTCGGCTTCACGGCGAGCCCGATCCGGAACGAGCGGAACGAGCCCATCGGCACCGTGATCGAGGCCCGCAACATCGAGGACGAGCTGCGCGCCAAGACCGCCCTGGAGGCGTTCAACACGACGCTGGAGCGGCGCGTCGAGGAGGAGAGCACCCGGCGCGAGAAGGTCGAGGAGGCGCTGCGGCAGTCGCAGAAGATGGAGGCGGTGGGCCAGCTCACCGGGGGGCTGGCCCACGACTTCAACAACCTGCTCACCGGCATCTCGGGCTCGCTCGAGCTGATGCAGGCGCGCATGAGCCAGGGGCGCCTGACCGACCTCGACCGCTACATGACGGCGGCGCAGGGCGCGGCCAAGCGGGCGGCGGCCCTGACGCACCGCCTGCTCGCCTTCTCGCGGCGCCAGACGCTCGACCCCAAGCCCACGGACGTGAACGCCCTCGTCCATGGCATGGAGGAGCTGATCCGCCGCACCGTCGGCCCGTCGATCCACATCGAGGTGGTGGGCTCCGCCGGCCTGTGGGCCGCCCTCGTCGATCCGAGCCAGCTCGAGAACGCGCTGCTCAACCTCTGCATCAACGCCCGCGACGCCATGCCGGACGGCGGGCGCATCACCATCGAGACGGCCAACCGCTGGCTCGACGACCGGGCCGCGCGCGAGCGCGACATGCCGCGCGGCCAGTACCTCTCGCTCTGCGTCTCCGACACCGGCACCGGCATGACGCCCGAGATCATCGCCAAGGCGTTCGAGCCGTTCTTCACCACGAAGCCCATGGGCCAGGGCACCGGCCTCGGCCTCTCGATGATCTACGGCTTCGCCCGGCAGTCGGGCGGGCAGGTGCGCATCTACTCGGAGGTCGGGCAGGGCACGACCGTGTGCCTCTACCTGCCCCGCCACCACGGCGACGTCGCGGGCCCGGGGGAGATGCCGGACCTCGCCGAGGCGCCGCGCGCCGAGCAGGGCGAGACGGTCCTCATCATCGACGACGAGCCCTCGATCCGCATGCTGGTCGCCGAGGTGCTGGAGGATCTGGGCTACGCGGCGATCGAGGCCGCCGACGGTCCCGCCGGCCTGAAGGTGCTGCAGTCGGACGTGCGCATCGACCTGCTCGTCACCGATGTCGGCCTGCCCGGCGGCATGAACGGCCGGCAGGTGGCGGACGCGGCCCGGGTCACCCGGCCCAACCTGAAGGTGCTGTTCATCACCGGCTACGCCGAGAACGCGGCGGTCGGCAACGGCTACCTCGACGTCGGCATGCAGGTGCTCACGAAGCCCTTCGTGATGGAGGCGCTGGCCTCGCGGATCCGGGACCTGATCGAGGGGTGAGGGCTGCGAGGCGATGCAACCGGGCGAGTCTTATCACCAGCCGGCGCGGCGCTTGAGCGATGTGGAAATCGTATGAGTGCGCCGCTCAGATCGCGTCGCTCTCCGCGAGGTGCCACAGCACGTCCGCGAGCACCCGCGCACCCGCGGTGAGGTCGCCGGGCTCGGCCCACTCCGCCGGGTTGTGGCTGACACCGTCGCGGCAGGGCACGAAGATCATGCCGGTCGGGCAGGCGTAGTGGAGCTGCCGGGCGTCGTGACCGGCCGCCGACAGGATGTCGCGATGCGGAAGGCCGAGACGTCCGGCGGCCGCCGCGATCGCGCCGCGCACGGCCGGCGAGAAGGCGAGGGACGGGTTGTGCTGGATCTGCCGCAGGGCGGCGGCGCAGGGACCGCGCTCGGCCTCGACGATGGCGCGGATCTCGGCATCGATGCGATCGACCACGGCGTTGTCCGGGTGGCGCAGGTCGATGGAGAACTCCACCGCCGCGGGGACGACGGAGGGCGCGTTGGGCGTCACCTGGAGCATCCCGACGGTGAGCTTCGTGTCGGCGGGATCGGAGGCGGTCCGGTCGATGGCGGCGATCATGCGGACGGCCGCCATGAGCGCGTCGCGCCGCTCGTGCCGCTCGGCCGTTCCGGCATGCGCGGCCTCGCCGGTGACGCGCACGCGGTAGCGGCGGGTGCCCTGGATGCCGGTCACGACGCCGATCGGGATCCGGTCGCGCTCCAGGAACGGGCCCTGCTCGATATGGGGCTCGACGAAGGCCGCGACCGGGCGCAGGAGCGGGCGCTGCGGCACGTCGCGGTCGCAGGCGAGCACAGCCGAGAGCGCCTCGCCCTGGGCGATCCCGGCCGCATCGCGGATCCCCGCAACCTCTGCCAGCGTCCGCACGCCCGTGAACAGGTCGGAGCCGGTCATCCCGGGGGCGAACCGGCAGCCCTCCTCGTTCGTGAAGGCCACGACCTCGATCGGGCGGCTCGGCACGAGGCCGGCCGTCCGGATCGCCTCGACGGCCTCAAGGGCCGCCAGCACCCCGTAGGCCCCGTCGAACCGGCCGCCCGTCGGCTGGGAATCGATGTGCGAGCCGGCCATCACGGGCGGACGGTCCGGCTGCCGGCCGGGAAGGCGCAGGAAGAGGTTCGCGGCCGCATCCGTGAACGGCGCGAGGCCGAGCGAGCGGCCGAGCGCCACGAGGTGGGCGCGCGCGGCGATCTCGGCTTCCGTGAGGGTCTGGCGGTCGACGCCGCCATCCGGGCGGGCGCCGAACCGGCTCAAGTCCATCAGGCGCCGCCAGAGGCGCGCGCCGTCCACGTGGTCAGACGGGCGCGCCACGCTCAGCGCGTCCGCATGATCTCGGCCGGGTTGGCGCGCGGGTCGCGCGGGCCCCAGCGGCCGCTCTCCACCTGGGCGAGGAACTCCGCCAGGATCTGGTTGAACAGCGTCGGCTCCTCGAGGTTGAGGGTGTGGCCGGTCTTCGGCAGGACCGCGAGGCCCGAGGCCGGAACCGTCCGCTTGAGGAAGAGGCCGGGCTGCAGGCAATGGTCGTCCTCGTCGCCGACCACGACGAGCAGGGGCGCCGTCATCGCGCGGAACTGATCCTCCAGGTCGTAGAGGGAGGGGCGGCGCATCTGCACGCCCCGCATGGTGTTGGCCGCGCCCCGGCTGTCATGCTGCCCGAGACGGTCGGCGAAGAGCTGCCAGCCGCGCGGGTCCTTGTCCTGGAACTGCACCCGCGAGGCGCCCTCCGCGTAGACCTTAGCGAAGGTGGGCGCGCCCTGCGTCTCGAAGTTGGTCGCGACCTGCTCCGATATGCCCTTGAAGTAGTCCTCGTGCGCCTTCTCGGCGCCGTAGCCGGCGCCCGCGGCCGTGATCGAGCGCACCCGGCCCGGATGGCGCAGGCCGGCGTGGAGCACGGCGAAGCCCCCCATCGACAGGCCGACGAGATGCGCCGTCTCGATGCCGGCCGCGTCCATGACCGCGACGATGTCGTCGGCCGCGATCGCCTGCGAGTAGGACTCGACGGATTCCGGGATGTCGGACGGCGGGAACCCGCGCGCCGCGAAGGTCACGCAGCGGTGCCGGCGCGAGAAGAAGTTCATCTGCGGCTCCCAGCTCCAGTGGTTGCCGCCGAACTCGTGGACGAAGACGATGGGCGTACCCCGCCCCGCCTCCTCGAAATGCAGCTTCACGCCGTCGCTCGCGGTCGCCCTGGGCATGGTTGCCTCCTTCAGACGACGGTGCGCCGGGAGGCGATGCCGCCATCCACGGTGAAGACGGTGCCCGACGTGTAGCCGGAGCGGAACGAGGCGAGGAACAGGAAGAGGTCGGTGATCTCGTGCACCTTGGCCGGCCGCTTCAGGGGGTAGCGCACCAGCAGCTCCTCGTAGCGCTCCGCGTCGCCGAGCTCGTTCTGCGCGAACTTGCGCAGCATGGTGTAGATGCGCGACGTGTCGACGGGCCCCGGATTGACGCCGACGACCCGGATGTTGTCGTCGAGGCTCTTTCCGCCCAGCGCGCGGGTCATCGCCATGATCGAGGCGTTGCCGGCGGCGCCCTCGATGTAGTTCGGGTCGCAGACCTCGCCGCCGTTGCCGATGTTGTTCAGGATCACGCCGCCGCCGCGCGCCTTCATCCGCGGATAGACGAGCCGGATCATGTCGGCGTAGCCGAAGCCCTTGAGGGCCCAGCCCTCGCGCCAGCGCTGCGCGCCGATGTCGAAGAGCGAGCCGCTCGGGATCACCCCGGCGTTGTTGATCAGGATGTCGACGTCGCCCGCCTCCTCGACGATGCGCTCGCAGGCCCCGTCCTGCGTCATGTCGATCGCCGTGACGCCGACCGCGACCCGGTGCTCGGCCTCGATCGCGCGCTTGAGCGCGTCGAGCTTGTCGGCGGACCGCGCCGTCAGGTGGAGCGGGCAGCCCTCGGCCGCGAAGGCGTGGGCGAGCCCCTCGCCGATGCCCTGGGAGGCGCCGGTGATCAGGACCGTCTTGCCCTGGAGTTGGAGATCCATCGTCGCTTCATCCTCGCGATTGCGCAGTGGGCAGGGCCGTTCTCAGAAGAGCTTGACGTCCGCGTTCATGCCGCGGGCCCGCTCGATCATCGCGGGCAGGAGATCGACGAACTCCTCGACCCAGTCCCGCGGCACCGAGACCGACACCTTCACGAACCGGTCGCCGAAATTCGGCGTGTGGTAGGAGCCCTGCCGGATCATGATCCGGCGCTCCTGGTAGGCGGCGACGAGCGCCTCAGGCGCGATGCCGAGGCCGCCGGTCTCGAGCACGACGAAGTTCCCGTGCGAGGGGTAGACCGGCATCACGAGGCCCGGGATCCGGTCGCAGGCCGCCTTGATCAGCGCCTGGTTGCCCCGCTGCTCGGCGAGCACGCCCGGGAACCACTCGTCCTTGACCGCGAGGCCCGCCATCGCGGCGCGCTGGGCGAGGATGCTCGAGCCGAGATTGTTCGGCGGGGCCGCGGCCAGGCGCTCGGCCATGTCGGGATGGGCGATCACCGCGCCGACCCTGAGGCCGGCGAGGCCGAGCCACTTCGAGAAGCTGTAGATCGTCAGCGTGCGCTCCGGATCGAGCTTCGCCGCCAGGTGATGCTCGTGCGCGAAGTGCCGGTAGGTGCAGTCGTGGATGAGGTAGGCCCCGGCCTTCCGCACGATGGCGACGATCGCGGCGATCTCCTCGGCCGTGCAGGCGGTGCCGAGCGGGTTGTTCGGGTCCACCAGGTAGACGACCTTGGTGCGCGGCCCGATCGCGGCCTCGAGCCGGGCGGGGTCGAGGCGGTAGCCGTGCTCAGGGCCATAGATCGGGATCTGCCGCACCGTGGCGCCCACCGAGCGGGCGAAGGCCATCGGCCAGTTCCAGGTCGGGTCCGTGGTGACGAACTCGTCGCCCGGCGCCAGCAGCGTGTGGCAGACATGGTAGAGCGAGGCCACGGCCCCGTCCGAGACCAGGGCGGACTGCCCCTCGATGCCGAAATCGGCCACGATCCCCGCCCGCAGCGCCTCGAAGCCCGCCGGCGGCGCGTAGACGTGGAATCCCTCCTCCCGGATGCACCGCTCCATCGCCTCCCGCACGGCCGGGTGGCTCGTCGCGTGGTTGGTGTTCTGGCCGAGCCAGCGCAGGTCCGGCGTGTTCACCAGCGCGTCGAAATGAGCGTTCCGCGCCTCGAAGGCTCGCATGGTCAGGCCTCTCCATCTGGGGCCTAACAGATACTCTGCTGCGTTTGGCATGCAAGATAAAAAATCTGGCACACAGATTGGCGAAATGGCATGCATTTAGGCGCCTGTGGCATCCGATTATGCATGCGGATCAGGATCTGACATGCCATGATGCTGGCGGTCGTAGAGAGCCGGGAGGGTGGGATGCTGACGAGACGGCGGGTTCTGGCGGGTTTCGGTGCGGCGGCCGGTGCCGCGGCGGCCGGCGGCTTTCCCCGCCCGGCCCTGGCCCAGGCGACGAAGGTCACCTTCACCACCTCCTGGATCCCGGAGGGCCCGAACCTCTTCGCCACCATCGCCCGCGACAAGGGCTTCTGGAAGAAGCACGGGCTCGACGTCAGCGTCGCGCGCGGCTCCGGGTCCGGCGCGGCGGCCCAGGCGGTCGCGGCCGGCACCTTCGATTTCGGGATGGCCGCGACGCCGACCGCGATCATCCAGGCCTCGCGCAACCTGCCGATCACCTGCATCGGGCAGATCAACTACGACGCGCTGATGGGCGTCGCGGTGCTGGCCGCCTCGCCGATCAAGGCGCCGAAGGACCTCGAGGGGCGCAAGCTCGGCGCGAGCGTCACGTCCGGGGAGTACCCGTTCCTGCCGCTCTTCGCCGAGAAGGCGGGGTTCGACCTGAAGAAGGTCGATCTCGTCCAGATCGACGGCAAGGTCCGCGAGCGCTCGCTCGTCGAGAAGCAGGTCGATGCCGTCTCGTCCTTCGCGACGAGCACGCTGCCCTCGCTCGTCCCCCTCGGCACGGAGCTGCGCTTCATGCTGTTCCGGGATGCGGGCCTGGACTTCTACGGCCAGTCCCTGATCACCCAGCCCGCCCGGATCGAGAAGGATCCCGGTCTCGTGGCGGCCTTCGTGGCCGGGGCCATGGAGGCGATCCGGTTCACCATGACCGACTTCGACGAGGCGGTGAACCTCTTCCTCAAGGCCAACAGCGAGGTCGCGATCAGCTCGACCGGCAAGGCCTACGCGCGGATCGGCCTCGGGCTCACGAACCTGACCAACCTCGTGCCCGAGGTGAAGGACAACGGCTTCGGCTACGCCGACCCGGCCAAGGTGGCGACGATGACCGACGTCGTCGTCCGCTACGGGGCGGGCGACAAGGCGACGAGGCCCGACCCCGCCGCCCTGTTCACGAACCGGTTCGCCGGCACGGTCAAGCTCGAGGCCAAGGACCTCGCGGCGGCGGAGGCCGGTGCGGCGCCCTACCGGAAGTACGTGATCTGATGGCCGCCCAGTCCGCCACCCGTCCCCGCGGCCCGGGCGTGCCCCAGGCGATGTCCGGCGCGACAGCCCCCGCGACGCCGCTCCTGCGGATCGCGCAGGTCGAGAAGGTCTATGGCGGCCGCCAGGGTCCCGTGCGGGCGGTGGCCTCCGCGAGCCTCGAGATCGGGCGCGGCGAGTTCGTCTCGCTGCTGGGCCCGAGCGGCTGCGGCAAGAGCACGCTGCTCATGATGATCGCCGGGCTCGAGACGCCGACGAGCGGCACGATCGAGCTCGACGGCAGCCGGGTGGTCCGCCCGCGCCGCGACATCGGCATCATCTTCCAGGACGCGACGCTGCTGCCCTGGAAGACCACGCTCGAGAACGTGCTCTTCCCGATCCGGATCCTGAAGCTGCCGCTCGCCCCCTACCGGGAGCGGGCGCGCGAGCTCCTGGCGATGGTGGGCCTGAGCGGCTTCGAGAACCACAAGCCCGCGCAGCTGTCGGGAGGCATGCGCCAGCGCGTGGCGATCTGCCGGGCCCTGATCCACGATCCCGCGATCCTCCTCATGGACGAGCCGTTCAGCGCGCTCGACGCGATCACGCGCGACCAGATGAACGAGGCCCTGTCGGAGATCATGGACCGGACGGCGAAGACGGTGATCTTCGTCACGCACTCGATCCGCGAGGCCGCCTTCCTGTCGGACCGCGTCGTCGTGATGGGGGGCCGGCCCTCCCACGTCATCCTGGACGAGCGCATGCCGTTCGGGCGGCCGCGCCGCCTCGCGATCGAGGAGACGCCGGAATTCGGCCAGGTCGTCCGCCACCTGCGGCTGACCATCGAGCAGGCCCACGGCACGGCGCCGTCCGGCCGCAGCGCAGGCGGGGAGTAGGTCCATGGCGGGCGCAATCGGAACGGAATCCGGGGCCATGCTGGCGGCGCCCGGGCGGGCTGCGGGCCTCGGTGGGCTCGGGCTCGGGAGTGTGCGGGCGGTTCTCCTGCCGGTCGCCCTGGCGGTGGCGGCGCTCGCGGCCTGGCAGGCGGTCGTGGTGCTCGGCGACATCCCGCCGGTCATTCTGCCGTCCCCGGTCTCCACGCTGCGCTACATCGTCGAGCACTGGGACATCCTCCTGACCCATGCCGTCCCCACGACGCTGGAATCGGCCATCGGCTTCGTCCTGGCGACGCTGCTCGGCGTGCTCCTGGCGATCGTGATCACCTATTCGAGCCTGGCGCGCGAGGCGCTCTACCCGAACCTCGTGTTCTTCCAGCTGATCCCGAAGATCGCCCTCGCGCCGCTCTTCATCATCTGGCTCGGGATCGGCATGCAGTCGCGCGTCGCCTTCGCGGTCTTCATCGCGTTCTTTCCCGTGGTGATCGCCACGACGGCGGGCTTCACCAGCGTCGACCGCGGCATGCTGCGGCTCTGCCGGTCGCTCACGGCGAGCGAGTGGCAGATCTTCACCCACGTGCGCTTCCCGGCCGCGCTGCCCTACATCTTCAGCGGCATGAAGGTCGCGATCACGCTCGCCATCATCGGCGTGATCATCGGCGAGTTCATCACGGCGCAGGCCGGCCTCGGCTACCTCATCATCTTCGCGACGGCGCGCGCCGACACGGAGGTCTCGATGGCCGCGATCGTCGTCCTATGCGTGTGCGGGCTGCTGCTGTACGGCTTGGTCGCCCTCGGCGAGATCGTCGCCAACCGGATCTTCTCGGCAGAGCCAGCGTGAAAGGCGAGACCATGAGCCAGCGGACGGCGCAGCGGGGGCGCCGGCTCGACCTGTCGGAAGCCGGGATTGTCGAGGACACCTCGCTCGCCGGCGACGTCGCGCGCCGCCTGGAGGAGGACATCCTGCAGGGGACGATCCGGCCGGGCCAGCGGCTCGACGAGCGCGAGCTGTCCGAACGCTACGGCGTCTCGCGCACGCCGGTCCGCGAGGCCCTGCAGCGGCTCTCGGCGAGCGGGCTCGCGAGCGCGCGGGGGCGCCAGGGGCTGCAGGTGGCGCAGTTCTCGGTGGCCGACCTCCTGGATGCCCTGAGCGTCGTGGCGTCGCTCGAGGCCCTGGCGGCGTCGCAGGCGGCGCGCCGGATCACGCAGGAGCAGCGCGCCGTCCTTGAGGCGGCGCACGCGGCCTGCGGCGCGGCCATCGCCGAGGGCGACTACGACGCGTTCTACACCGCCAATATCGGGTTCCACGACGCGATCGCGAGCGCGAGCCACAACCGGGTCCTGCAGGATGAGCTGCGGCGCCTGTCGGTGAAGACCGCGCCGTACCGCCGGGCGATCACCTTCCAGCCCGGCCGCATGCCGCAATCGCAACCCGAGCACGCGGCGGTCCTCGCGGCGATCCTGCGCAACGATGCGGCCGCGGCGGGAGAGCGGATGGCGCACCACGTCTCGCTCCTGTCCGAGGGCATCGCGGACTTCCTGCACTTCGTCAGGTCGTCGGAGCACGCGGGCCTGTTCAAGGACGAGGCCTGACGCCGCCGGTGCGCGACCCGCCGGCCCGCCAGGAGCCGGGGCGGTGTTCGCGCCCGCACGGCGAGCGATGCCCGGGCGGGCTCGCCCTCCGGCCGGTCCCGCGACCGCGACGCAGCGCATCGACAAGGCCGGACCTTTCGCGTCGTCGCCAAGCGGACCGAGGGTGGCCGCTCCCAAGCCACCATCACGCGCGAGGAACTCTAGCCCCCGAGGGAATAGCCGGGGCGAGAGGGCGTCCCCGTCCGGGCAAGGACCATGCCTGCGTCGCGGCCCCTTGCGCCCCGACCGCTCGCCGGGCGGCGCTTGCTCATATCCACGACGTCCCGGAACAGGATTGCAACCGATCAGCTCGAACCGTGCGGGGCCCGGCTTGCGGCCCCGAGCCGCCTGCTTTGGGCGATGGAGCACGCGTCATCGCGAAGTAATGGTGCTCGCCGGGCCCTGTGTCCGAATCACCCGTCAGGCGATCCTTGAGGCCGGCAGTGCTGGGACGTCAGCTCCAGGAATAAACTCTCAGACGCGATTTCAGGGTTGCATTTGTTTATCCCACTCTCGACCTGCGTGTGGAGCGCGCGGTAGTTGTCTGAACTAGATTGTCAGGCCTCAGGTTTTGTCCTATATTGATGACAGTATAAGCAGAAAGTGAAAAGAGGACGACTGCCATGCGGCGTGCTTTGCTCGCTTCTATCCTCCTCGTTCCTTGCGCGCTTCCGGCTCTTGGCCAGGCCCCCCTGCCGCCCGCCGACACTCTGGGCGTCTATTCCGGTGCGGCTGCCGAGACCCGCACGGTGCTCACCTTCAAGGTCAACGACGACGTCGTGCAGAAGCTTCTGCCGGACGGCTGGACGCTCGCGCCGATCGCCCAGGGGCCTGCCAAAGGAGCCAACCTGTCCGTCGTGTTCGCCGAGCGACTGGCGACGGTCGGCCCGGACGGCAAAGCGGTGGGAGGCGAGGAGGCCTCCGTCATTCTGTCGATTCCTGCCAGGAACAACGCGGAGACCGCCTTCGCCATCATCGAGGCCTACAGCGATGCGGCGACGGCGCCGGGCTTCTACAAGGTCGGCAAGCCGGCGAAGGTCACGCTCGAGCGAAGCCTTCGCGCGACCAACCTGACGGGGACCATCGAGGAATCGTGGTCGGTCGCAGGCGACGGCGGGGAGCGGATCACCCTCCGGCTCGGCTACGAGCGGTCGCAGCCGAGCCGCGTGCAAGTCGACTCCCGCAACGTCTCGGCGGCCGATGCTCGGGTGCGCCGCACCTACCGGATCGACCAGGGTCTGGTCGTCCTGGCGAGCGCGCCGAACGGCGTGGACCAGGCCAAGGGCCTGACGTTCAACGCCACGGGCGGCCTGCTCGGCAGGCTCTTCGACGGATCGCAGCAGCTGGTGAGCGCCGTGTCGCTCCCCTGGTACTCCCGGCAATTGTACGTGCCCGCGAGCCAGTGAGCGGACCTGCACTGGAAGACAGTCTCGGTTTTTCGGGTCCCGCGGCGGCGCTGGGCCGCCGCGGGACCCGGGATCACAGGAATCCGATGGAGATCCAGGGCACG